>JAIYDT010000330.1 GCA_027487355.1 Verrucomicrobiaceae bacterium | reverse complement strand
GACCGAGGTGGCGATCGGCATGCCGCAGGCATGGGCCACGGTGGCATGCAGGTCGCCGACCGTGACAGGATCGCGCTCGACCCGTCCGCCGGCCGCATCGCTGGCGCCGTGGACGTAGCCGCGCTTCGCCCCGCCACCGGCCAGGACGCAGGAGAACACGAGTGGATGGTGACCGCGACCGCTGCCGTCGAACTCCGGCTTGCGGCCGAACTCCGTGGCGACGACGACCATCGTACTTTCGAGCAGGCCCCGGGATTCGAGGTCGCTGATGAGGGCAGCAAAGGCCATGTCGAACTCAGCCCCGCGGTCCTCCATGCCGCCGTCGATGTCCTTGTGCATGTCCCAGCCGCCGCTTTCGACCTCGATGTAACGGACTCCGCCTTCGACGAGGCGTCGCGCGAGCAGGCAGCCCTGGCCGAAGCGATTCTTTCCGTAACGCTCGCGCAGGGCCTCGGGTTCCTTGGAAAGATCGAAGCACTGGAGGTCCTTGCCCTTCATCAGGCGGAGCGTGCTTTCATAGAATTCATTGTAGGCGTTGACGCTGCTGGCCTTGGCCGAATCGCTGAACTGGCGGTCCATTTCATTGAGGAGCGCGAGGCGTTTCTGAAGGGTCGAGGTTTCCGCACGCGAAACGGCATTCGGCAGACCTTCCTCGGGATCAAGGATCGGCAGCGGGCTCATCGTAGCGGGGAAGAATCCGTTGCCATGTTGCGAGGGTCGATTGATGCAGACGCTGCTGGGAAGGGTCTCATGGCTGGCTCCCAGGTAGTGCTGGCCCCAGGCCCCGAGGATCGGGTGAACGATGGTGCCACGCTTCTCGAAGCCGGTGCGCATCAGGTAGCGGGCCTGTTCATGGACGCCGACCTTCGCCGTCATGCTGCGGATGACCGTGATCTTGTCGGCGATCTTTGCGATCTCGGGAAGATAGGATGACACCTGGAAATCGGCCTTGGTGCCGACCGCACTGCCGGGTCCCTTGGAGGCTCCGGTTTTGGGATCGAAGCTGTCGATCTGGCTCAATCCTCCGGAGAGCTGGAGCATGATGACCGCCTTGGCCTTTCCGAATCCCGGCGTGCCGGGGCCCGTTCTAACAGGTGCAGCGGCTTCCTCTGCATGGAGGCTTTCACCCGGGACGAAAGGCAGCAGGGTGAGCCCGAATGCCGTCCGCGCGATGCGTTCCACAAAGCTGCGGCGGCTGAGTTCGTTGAGCCGGAAATGATCGGATTTCATGATCGTGGGGAAATGGAGTTGAGGTCAGGGAACGAAGAGGAACTCACGGGAGTTCAGGAGCACCCAGGCGAGGTCGGGGACCTTCAGTCCCTCATTCATCGCGGCGAGCGCCCGGGAGGATTCCTGGGAGGTGGGACGACGGCCGAGGAAGCTGGCGTAAAGCGAGGCCACCTGGTCCGCCGGACTTTTCGCGCGGAGTGCAGCGGCCACGGCAGCAGAGCCGCCGGTGATCGTTTCCTGCACCGGGCCGTTCATCAGCTGGAGCATTTGTGGCACGCTGCCATCGGTGGTGTTGGTATCGGAGACGAGGCGATCGCTCTGTCCGAAGAGCCGCAGGAAATGGTTCTCAGGAGCTGGCTGCTGGAGTTCGCTGGCACGGGCGAGCAAGAGACCGGAGCGGACCTGGGGACGACCACCTTCGTAGAAAAGGGCCAGTGCGCGTGCGTTTCCTCCGCCCTTCTTTCCACCGCCGCCTCGCATCGAGGTTCCATTCTCCTTCATTTCCTCCGCCATGCGCTTGACGGTCTCAATGTTGATCTGGTCCTCCGCGATGGCTGTGCGTTGCAGGTCGTCGCCCCGCCGGAGCAGGAGTTGGTCTCCTTCATTTCCGCAGATCAGGGTGACGATCGAGTCCCAGGCTTGCTCGGCGCTGAGGCGGCGGAAAACAGGACCTTGGAGCTTCCAGGACTTCGGATCCTCCGGAGCTTCGCTGGCTTGGCGCTGGTAGGCAGCCGTGTTGAGCAGGATGCGCTGAAACTCGCGCAGGTCGAATTTCGCCTGCTTCATGTAGGTGGTGATGAGGGCGAGCAATTCCGGATTGCAGGCCTCATCGGGATCATCAAGGTCGGAGACCGGTTCCTGGACCGCCAGGCCGAAGACTTTTTTCCAAAGGCGATTGGCGATGGAAGTGGCGAAGCGCGGATTCTCCGGATGCACCATCCATTCGGCGAACTGGTTCCGCAGTTGCGAGGGCTTTGAAAGGGTGAACTTGTAGGCAGGGTTCGCGGTTTCCGTGTCGGTCCAGCGGATGAGTTCCGGCACCGTGAGTTCGCCTGGTTTGGCGTCCTTGTATTTGTAATCCGCCGGGAACTTCAGACGGTTCGCTGGAAGATCGACGAGGTTGTAGGCATTCGAGGTGAGAAGCTGGGTGACCAGTCCTTTTCCGACCTGGGTCAGCTCGGGGTTCTTGGCGAGCTTGCGGGTCTTTCGATAGACATCCTCATGAAATCCATCCGATGCCCCAAAGAAGGCCGCCATGCTGTAGAAGTCGTGCTGGGTCCACTCCGCGAAGGGATGGTCGTGGCACTGGGCGCATGAAACATTCGCGCCCAGGAAGGTGGTCATGAGGTTCGAAACCCCATCAAGCGGCATCTGCGCGTCGCGCAGCAGGAAGCCCGAGGCCCCGTTGACGTTGAGCTTTCCGTCCGCCGTGAGCATATCCCGCACCATGACATTCCATGGCACGTTCATGGCGATCTGCTCCTTGAGCCAGTCCTCGTAGAGAAAGGCCTTGGCGCCTTTTCCATAGTCATCCTTCACCCGCAGCATGTCGGCCAGCCAGTTGTACATGTGCATCGTGTAGCCGGGAGAGTTGAGCAGCGAGTTGATCAGATTGGCCCGCTTGCCCGCAGCCGGATCGTTGATGAAATCGAGCGCCTCGCCCTCGGTCGGAATGCGGCCGATGGTGTCGAGATACACCCGACGGACGAACTGCGCATCGCCGAGCGGCGGATTCGGCTGGGCTCCGCCCTTATTGAGCGAGACCAGGATCGACTCATCAAGACGCGCCGCCGCCTTTGAAATGATCTCCTGCGACATCGGCGGCCTGGGCTGGGCGCTCTTGCAGGCTTCAGCGAACTGCCGGTCCTCATCACTCAGCCGGATGAGGGGAAAACGTACCTTCTTTCCATCCGCCTGTTCGACCGTGACGATGCCGTTTTCCAAGGCCAGGAACTTCGCATCCAGCTTTTCGCCACCGGAGGCCGTCCAGAGGTGGGAGGCCTTCGACGTCACTGGTGCCGCCCGATCTTCCGGAGCGGTCGGCTCGGGCATCTTGCCACGGCGCTTCTCTTTAGTGGGAGCCGCCAGCAGGGCCAAGGTGGTCGCGGCAAGCGTGGCACCGATGCGGAAAGGGATGAGTTTCATGGGATGGACAGGTAGGTGAACCCCAGGGGAGAATCCAAGTTGCGGGACAATTTTACTTAATCTTAACAAATCACCCTGTCGAGCCTGGCCATTTTCCTCCATTCTGAAAGGCTTCAAAGGTGGTCACGATCCGTCGTGCCCGATCCGCACGCAAGGACACCAAGGCGTTTTCCGAGCTGGCGGACCTGGCCTGCAAGCCCACCGCTGATTGCGGTCCCGGGCTCTTGTGGGCTGGCCATGATGGAGCCCCTTCTCCTGCTTGATCAAAACAACGACAGCCACCAACTCGTGCCCTTCGTCACCGTGGATGAGCGGATCGCCCACCGGATACCTCCGGAGGCGCGAGAAAACGCTGATCCGGTTGGAAAAAGGCGCTCACGTGATCCATCAGGCCGAGGCGACGATCCAGTCCATCGTTTTTCGTGCCAGACGATCAAAGGCCACCACGCACTGCTCCAGGTGATCCTCCCGTGTGTCCTCGATCTTGTTGTGGCTGATGCCATGAAGGCTCTGCACGAACATCATCACCGTCGGAATGCCCGCCCGTGAGACCTCCGCCGCATCGTGCAGCGGGCCAGATGGCAGACGATGCGCGACCCCACAGGTTTCGAGGATCGCCTGATCGCAGAACTCGATCAGCTCGGCGTGAAATGGCACCGGCTCGATCTGCCAGATGCGCTCCCAGCCGACGGTGACATTCCCTTCCGCCGCATAGCGTTCGCTTGCCGACTTCGCCTCAGCAAGCATGGCCGCGAGTGCGGAGGCATCGAGGTGCCGTTGATCGAGCGTGATCCGGCATTCCTCGACCACACTCGTCACAATGCCGGGCTTGGTGATGCAGGACCCGATCGTGCAAACTCCACCATGACGATCGGTGATTTCATAGATCTCCGGAGCCATCTTCGCCGCTGCCAAAAAGGCATCCCTGCGGCGGTTCATCGGCGTGCTGCCCGAATGCGCGGCCTGGCCACGGAAGGTGATCGCATGCCGCTCCACCCCGCAGGTGCCGAGCACCACGCCGAGGGGGAGATCAAGATCAAGAAGTACCGGTCCCTGCTCGATGTGCAGCTCCAGATAAGCCGCCGCGTTCTCCGCCTCGACCCCCGCCTCCTTGACCTTCTCAAACTCGATCCCATGCGCGGCGATCGCGTCCGGCAGTGAAATGCCATCGCGATCCTTCAGTCCACGTGCCTCATTGAGATCAAGATTTCCGGAAAAGGCCGACGAGCCGAACAAACTTTTCCCGAAGCGCGCTCCCTCCTCATCCGCCCAGTCCACCAGTCTAACAGTCACCGGAGGCCTGCCTTCGAACTCCGCGTGGATCCGCCTCATGATCTCGACTCCGGCCATCACGTTCAGGCAGCCGTCGAGCCAGCCACCATTCGGCACCGAGTCGATGTGCCCGCCGATCAACAAAGCCTTCTCCGACTCACCCCGCAGCGTGAACCAAAGATTGCCCGCTGCATCGGTATGGGTTTCGACCGGCAGCGCGGAGATCTTTTCGCGCAGGAAATCACGGGCCCGATTCCACGCCGGAGTGAAGGCCACCCGCTGGGCACCATCGTTATTGCCGGTCAGCGCACGAAGTTCCTTCAGCTCGGCGATCGTCCGCTTCGGGTCGAGAAGTTCAAATGACTGGCTCATGTTGGAAGGGTTCACCGTTGCAGCTTTCATGCAAGTTCGCATGCATTCTGCCGACCCGCGCAATATCCCTGTCTTGCCGACCGTTCTCCCGTCATGCTCCTTCCCCGGCTCGCCATCCTGCTCCTGATCCCCGCCCTCTGCTGGGCCACACCTGCCGAAGAGTTCACCTTTCAAACCACCTCTCCGGCGAGGGAACTCCTCAACCCGCTGAGGAAAGCCCCCACCGATTGGCAACAGCGCAGCGGAGCGGTGTCGATCAATGCCGACTGGGAAAAGGATCCCGCCAAACCGTGGTTCATCGAGCTCCAACGCGAGGGCATCCGCTGGGTGCAGTGTGGTCTCGCCAATGACAACAAGGACGCGATCGCCTGGGGTCTGAAACAACTGCAATGGGGCTTCCAGCAGATGAAGCCCGATGGCTCCTTCGACTGCCCGGATGCCTTCCACAGCACCAGCTTCCTGATGGAAACCACCTCGCACGCCATCCTCCTCATCGAGTCATCTCCCCGCGCCGCCGAGTTCCATGATCAGCTTGAGGCAATGAAAGGCCCGCTGCTCACCTGCGCAAAGTGGATGATCTCCCCGGCCAACGACAAGCCTGCTGAAAGGCAGCGGATCTACACCCACCGTCGATTTCTGTTAGGCTGCGGCCTAATGGAATGCGCGATGATCACTCATGATTCCTCGATCCGTGAAAAAGCGGTCTTCTACCTCGACGACGGCGTCCGGCTCCAGCGCGACGACGGAGCCTTTCCCGAAAAGGGCGGACACGACAGCAGCTATCACTCGGTCGGACTCATCTACCTGCAACGCCTGCTCCTGCTCGCGCCGCCGGATCTCAAGAAACCCGCGTGGGAACAGGCCGCCGAGCGTGGAATGGGCTGGCTGCGGGGCCGCATCGACGGGAACGGAACCGTCAGCGTCGAGGGCAACACCCGCACCGGATCCGGCCAGGAAAAGGGACGAACCGGAGTCATGAAGAACGTCAATCTCCCGGAGGTCGCCACCGCCCTGCTCTATCGCCATCAAGCGACCCGCGATGAGGCACGGCTGACGCTGGCCCGGAAGGTGCTCACCCGCAAGTAGGTGGCACCTCCGGGATCAGATCGATGTCGAAACCAGAAAGATAAGCGAACCACAGACGGACGCAGATAGACATTGATTTCAAGAAAGCGATCAATCAATCTCGATATACCAAATCTGATGTAAATTTTATTTTTACTTAAATAATATCTGCGTCCATCTGCGGTTCTATCTTCCTCCTATCTCCAGACTCCCCCGGATCATCCTGCCCGCCGAACTTCGTCTCAGCTCATGGTTTCAACCGCGCCTCGACCCGTGCGAAGCCTCGGTTGCCAATCGGTGAGTTGTCGCGCCAGATGGCCTCGACGCGATTGGAGCCGGTCGTCTGCGTGCCATGGAGGGTCATCACCCGAGCGTTGCTGAAACTCAGAACCG
>JAIYDT010000162.1 GCA_027487355.1 Verrucomicrobiaceae bacterium | reverse complement strand
TACGCCGATCAGCGTGATTGGTGGTGCCTACGATTGGCACATGTCCGTAGCCGTTCCAAACAACCTCACGTTCACCGGCCCCATCAACCTGTCGGGCGGCGCTCTGATCGTATCGGAAGGCGGCAATTCTACCATGAACTTCGACGATGCCTTGCACGGGACAGGGGGGCTCACGTTCGCGGCGTTATCGGGTGCCAAGAACTTCATGGTTCTTTCCGCCGCATGCGATTTCTCCGGCAATCTCGCGATTGTGAATTGGAATGGATCCCCACAGGTCACGCTTAGCGGCGGAGATAACCGACTGCCCACCACGGCATTGGTTTCCGTCAACGGCTCCTCCGGAACGCCTGGGGCTCTGGATTTGAATGGCAACAACCAGACCATCGCGGGCCTAACCGACTCTATTGGCTTTGGGGGATTGGATGCGGGTGCCCGTAGCGTCGTCAATACCAGCGGCACAGTGGTGACCTTGACCCTGAACACCACCGCCAACCAGTCGTCTGGCGCATCCATTGGTGGAACGGATATCAACGGCACAATCGGTGATGATATCGCGTTGGTGAAAAGCGGCGCCGCCACTCAGACGCTCTCCGGCGCTAACAGCTACAGCGGCGACACGACTGTCTCTGGAGGTACGCTTTCGCTCGGACAGGTCAATTCCAACAATGAATCGTCCACGGTCTCCATTGCTGCGAGCGCAGGTGCAAGGCTCAATCTCGCATTCAGCGGCACCGATACGGTCGACTCTTTGTACATCAACGGTGTACAACAGCCCGCTGGTAACTACACCAGCGCGCATGCGTCCGGTGCCTTCACCGGCGGTGGTACGCTTCACGTCACCTCGGGACCCGCTGGCTTCGCCACCTGGATCACCGGCACCTTCGCCAACGGTGCGACCGTCCCGGGCGGCCAACAGGGCGCGAGCAGTGATCCGGACCAAGACGGCGTGAACAACCTCATCGAATACGCCATCGCCGGTCTCGACCCGACGGTTTCCAACGGAGCCATCGGCAGCTTCACCGGCAACACCCTCAGCTTCAGCAAGCGTCAGCCGCTCGCTGCCGACCTCACCTACGCGATCGAAACCTCGACAAACCTGCAGACGTGGACCCCCGTCACGCCGTCGGTCAACAACTCCTCCACCATCTCCTACACTCTGCCCAACGGCCAAGGACAAATCTTCGCCCGGCTCCGTGTGCAGCTGCTGCCGTAAGGCGAGTCCGGCCACTTGGCCCGAACTTGGAGATTGGATGCCAAGGGTGTCAGTTGGGATGACCTCGAATGATGGGATTTTACGGATTTTCGAGAATGAAAATGATTCAATCTTCGATTCATGATCCACGAATCGTCAGCTCTTGATGATCCGTAAAATCCAAAGGTCCAATTGCCCCTTTCGGGCTTGATCCAATGGGGATTGCTGACTTCGATCGCAGCCGTTGGGGAATCATGAATTTTGGATGGAGAGAATGGCACCGGATAGAAAGGCCCTCTTCCATCCAAAATCAAAATTTCGCCAAGTGTTGCGCCGCCCAATCCATGCAATCCGCGCCATTCCACTTGGATCGCGGTCAGTTTTCACGTGACGCATTTGCGTCACATGACAGAAAATCGGGATTCTGATATCTTCTCCGGAGTAGATTTTAAAACGGACCCAATTGCCCGTCAAAACCTCTCCAATATCCTAAAAATATGAATCCCTTCCGGGCATTCCGGTTCCGTTGCTCCCTCTCCGCCTCCTTGATGGCTGCGGTCGCCTTACTCAGCTCAACCAGTTCCAGCCGCGCAGTGTTGCGCGCAAGCGAACCGTTCAACTTCTCGAGCACCTTTCTAGTAACAGCGGCGGGTGCTGGCTCGGGCTCGGGGTGGACTGGAAACTGGACTGGAGCGACTAACAACATCGTTGCCATGCCGAATGATTCGACCAGCCTGATTTATCCCGCTGGCAGCGCATTTGCGACGTCTGGCCAACGGATCTCAGCCGCGTCTGGCACCGCCACGCGGGTTATCTCTACGACATTCACCACTGGTGGCAGCGGAACTGTCTACGTGAGTTTTTTGGCTAGGAGGACTAGCACTGGGGCGTTTGCGGTAAGCGCGAACAATGGTAGTAATCAGATTCGTTGGGTTCCAATAGCCGTTACGGCCGCTGGCAATGTGACGTGCACAGGCGGAGCAACCGGCAGTTCAACCGCCGCCGCCGCCTTTGGAAGTGGCACCACCTATTTGGTCGTGGCCAAATTGATTTCGGGAAGTCCTCAAGCTTTTGTGAAGCTCTACGCTCCCGGAGATGTCATCCCGACAAGCGATACCGGGCTTGCTTGGACGGCAAGCGTCACCGGGGGCTCGGCTGTAACTCAGGACCGGTTTCAAATTGCCGTGACTACCGGGACGGTTGAAATTGATGAGTTTCTCTATGGCACCACTTGGGCGGATGTGGTGGGCAACATGTCCAAGGCCAACAATACGACTGCGCTCAACGTAGCTGGCAGTTGGAGTGGTGGTGTAGTTCCGGGCACGAGTGATACGCCTGTCTGGAACAACACCGTGGCAGTAGCCAATACCACCAACTCGCTGGGTGCGGATACCACTTGGGGAGGGATGGCCGTGCGGAATCCAGGCGGCTTGGTAACCATCAATGCAGGCAACACCCTGACCCTGGGCGCGGCCGCCACGGATATTGATCTGAGCGCCGCCACCGCCGATCTCACATTGAGTTGCCCGCTCCTGATGGGCGCTGCCAACGTCTGGAATGTGGCCGCCAATCGTACATTGACCTTGGGCGGCGTCGTTTCCGGCGTCCTTGCCAATAACCTCACCATGCAGGGAGCTGGCACGGCGAAGCTCACCGTCGCAAACACCTACACCGGTGAGACCATCTTTAATGCGGGCATCATCAATGTCGCCAGTCTGGCCACCTATGCCGGTGGTGCCAGCGGCAGTCCTCTAGGGGCTCGCACCTTGGCGCAGGATACTGTCTCAAGCGTCGGCCTGCACTTCACCGGCGGCACGCTGCAATACACCGGTTCTGGAGCCCAGACCACCGACCGCCATATCCGCGTGCTGAATAATAAGACGGCCACCATTGATGCTTCGGGGGCCTCGCCGTCGGACACCGTCACCTTTTCTCAGAGCGGAGCCCCCATCAATTTTTGGGATACTGCCACGACCGCCGGCCGTAGTGTGACGCTCACTGGGAATAACGCGGGGAACAATACGTTCGCTCTGAACATTCCCGACTTTAGCACTACGCCTAGCAAAACATCCCTGATTAAAAGCGGCACCGGCACTTGGGATGTGACCAACACCCACAATAGCGATGCCACCACCGGCACTGCCGGCACCTTTGGCGGTTACACCGGCGGGACGACCCTAAGCGGCGGCACCCTGGGTTTTGTGAGCGGCGCGCTGGGCGCGAGCGGAACGATTGGCTTCACCGCCAATACCACCCTGCGGTGGGACAGCGGCAATTCGCAGGATCTTTCCAGCCGGATCAAAATCGAAGACGGCATCACGGCGACGATCGATACGGGCGCCAACACTGTTCCGTTTGCCTCGGGCCTCATGGTAGGCACCCTCAAAACAGGAGCCCTGACCAAAGCGGGTTCCGGCACGCTGACACTGGGAACCTCGCCGACTTACACCGGCCTGACCACCATCAGCGCCGGGACGCTCGCCTTGGGCGACGGCATCACCCTCGACTCGGCTTCCAGTGTCAGCCTCACTGCCGGAGCCACCTTGGATGTCTCGGCCAGCTCCACTTACACCTGGGGTTCCGGAGCATCCCTGATTGCCAATGGCACTGGCACGACCTTGGGAAGCACGGCGGCGGAAATCAAGGCGGGTGCCGGCACGACCGGGATTGATCTTGGCACGCGTCCGGTCACGTTGAATTTCACGCCTACCAGTTTCAGCGGCGACTCCACCCATCCGGCGCTCTCTGTTTCCAGCGGCGTTTTGAACATCAACAGCGTCATCACCGTCAGCAACCTCAGCGGAACGGCGCTGGGCAACGGAACCTACGTGCTCATCCAAGCTGCCAATGCCAGCACCACCGGCACACCAACGTTCAACGGCGTTGTGGGCGGACAGGGGATTGTCGCCGGCAAGAATGCCTTGGTCACCCGCAATGGCACCACGGGCAACATTGAATTGACGGTGCAGGATGCGCTTACCCCTACCGTCGTTTTGACGTGCCACAGTCCCACGACGGACAACAGCACTTATGGTGACTCGTTGCAGTTCGATGTGAGTGTCACTGGTGCCGGAGCTACACCCACCGGAGCGGTGGAACTGCGTGATGGCAGCCCGACCGGGACACTGCTGAACAATGGCACGCTGTCAGGTGGCACGGTGACCATCTCGCCCAGCGCTCTGAATGCACTCACCGCCGGCACGCACACGCTCTATGCGCTGTATTCGGGTGATGGTCTCTACACGACCGGGAATGGCACATTATCCCAGACAGTGCTGCCCCTGTCCGTCACCGTTTCGGGAGCATCTGCCAGCAGCAAGATGTTTGACAATACCGTTGCGGCCATGATCGCCGGCGGCACGGTGATCAACCCAGTGGCGGGCGATACCACGGTGGAGATCAACGTCACTTCGGCTGGAACGTTTGCCAGTTCCTCCGCCGGCACGGGAATCGGCGTCAATGTGGCCTTGGGCGGCACCAAGGCGTCTAGCTACAGTCTGACGCAACCTGGATTAACAGCGGATATCCTGACATTGGCGATCTGGACGGCCACCGCCACTCCAGCAACTTGGGATACCTCTGAAAACTGGCAGGACAACATTGTGGGCACCGGCAGTGGCAACACGGCGGATTTCAATGCGGTGAACATCTCAGCCAATACGACGGTCAATCTGAATTCGGCACGCACCATCGGCAGCCTGATTTTTGGCGATCTGGATAGTTCAGGAGCAAGCTGGACACTGGCCAACAACGGAGTGGCAGGAAACAAGCTGATCCTGGCAGGTGCCACCCCCACCGTGACAGTGAACGATCTGGGCGCGGGAAAGACCACGATCAGTGCCGTGGTGGACGGCACAGCGGGCCTCACCAAATCAGGCCTGGGCACGCTGGCGCTTACGGGGGCGAATACCTACAGCGGCGGCACGGTCGTCAACAACAGCACACTGACCATCAATGCGGATGGCGCGTTGGGCGCAGTTCCAGGTTCCGCCACACCGGGCAACATCACGCTCAATGGTGGCACCTTGCAGACGACTACGGCCAGCTTGAGCATCAGCGACAAACGAGGAATTTTGATCGGGTCGGGCGGCGGCACCATTACCAATTCCGGCGGCGGCACCCTGACTTATGTTGGCTTGATTTCCGGCACGGGTGCCTTGTCTGTGAATTCGCCGGTTGCCAGCTCTGCCATCACTCTTAATGCCCAGTCCACTCACAGTGGCGGGATAACCCTAACCGGTCCCGCCAGTTCGAGCGTAATTTGCCTTACCGGCTCGCTGGGGCCAGCTGGCAGTCCCACCAGCGGGCCATTTGGCAAGGGGCCCGTCACCTGGAACGGGCCAAGCACCCGCAGTACCACCGGCAGTCCCGTAACCATCGGCAATGCCATCATCTTCGCGGCGGACACCACCTTCCTGAATGCCGGCGGCGAACAAACGTTGTCCTTTACCGGCCCGGTCACGCTCTCGGGCGGCAGCCGCACATTAACGGTCAATATCGGTGCTTCAGTTGCCGGCAAATCACTGACCCTGAGTGGAGCCATCGGCGACGGCGGCAACACCTACGGTTTGACCAAGGCTGGCACCGGAAATCTGGTTCTCTCCGGTGTCAACGCCTACACCGGCAACACCACGGTCAACGCCGGGACACTCGAACTCACCAGTACCGGTAGTCTCACGTTCGTCCTCGGAGCCAGCACCGGTGTAAACAACAGCATCACCGGAAGTGGCACCGTCAGCCTCAAGGGCAGCTTTGTCATCGACACCACTGCGGCGGATGCACTGAGCACCGGCTCATGGACTCTGGAAAACGTGTCGACCCTCACTGGTGCTTACGATGCGTCATTCAGTGTCGTCGGCTTCACCGATGCCGGCAGCAATAGATGGACGAAGGTCAACGGCACGAAGATCTACACCTTCGATGAAACCACCGGCATCCTAACGTTAGGAACCGCTGGATACTCCTCCTGGGCCTTGACCAACGCTCCGACCGGCACCGCCGGAGACGACTTTGATGGCGATGGCGTGAACAACGCAGTCGAATACGTTCTCGGTGGCACCAAGGACACCAACGACCTCTCAAAACTGCCTGCCATCTCCCTCAATGGCGGCAACCTGGTCTTCACCTTTCAGCGCGACAATGCCTCCGTCGACGGCACGACTGCGGTGGTCATCCAGGTCGGCACCGATCTGAGCAGCTGGCCTGACAGCTACACCGTTCCAGGCAGCGCGCAGGTCAACAATCCAGGGGTTACCATCCAAAAGGATACACCAAGCGTCGGCACTGATACCGTCACCCTCACCGTTCCAAAGGGTCCGGCCCCGACGAAATTTGCCCGCCTTGTGGTGACTCCCGCACCCTGATGTCTTGCAACAAGATCCCCAGTGATCGGCCAACCGTCATGTGACGCAACTGCGTCGCATGACCAAACTCCGGAGTTTGAGATTCTCAATCTTCCATCCGATCTCCACTCAATGACCCATTCAAAAGCCCAAATCTTGAAATCCAAAATCAACCCATTCCGTTCCACCGCCTTAAGCGGCGCGGTCGTAGTCTTCGCCTGCTTCACCCTGATCAACACCGGCGCGCAGGCGGCTGACCAACTCTGGATCGGCAGTGCCGGTGACCACAACGTGACCACCCCAGGCAACTGGGGTAGCTGGGTGAGCGAGGGCGATACCTGTTCCAGTTGGTCCCCGTTCGTCTTCGGCAGCGGCGTCGTGGATGGCACCGTGAACCTCAACCGGTGGGTTGCGATCAGCAGCATTACCCTGACCAGTGGCCTCACGCATGACATCACGATCGACAACGGCCCGATCGTCATGGGGGGCAGCCTGGTTGACATGTCCTCCGCCGGGGCCAATCTTACCCTCAATGCGCAGGTTCAGCAGGGGTGGGGCGACATGACTTTCAACGTCGGCGAAGGTCGGACGCTCACGGCCAATGGCGGTGTTGCCGAATCAGGCTGGTTTGGACTTCACACCGGCCTTACCAAAAATGGTGCAGGCACGGCGGTGATTGAGGGAGCGTCAACCTATACACTGGATACCTTCATCAACGCGGGCACGCTGGAGCTTGGCGGAGCCGGAACACTGGGTGGCGGCTCCTACGCCGGCTCCATCATCAACTATGGGGCGTTTGTTCATAGCAGTTCGGCGGATCAAACGTTGGCTGTTATCGCGGGCCCTGGGTCGATTACCCAAAGCGGTACCGGCACGCTCACCCTTACCTCTTACGGCGTTGGTAACACTGGCTCCATTACGGTCAATAGCGGTACGCTAGAAGCGCCGGACGGTCCGTGGCAGCAAGAAAGTAATCATATTGTGGTCAACGGTGGCACTTTTTCGACGTCCGATGGCAACAGCCGGGCACTGAGCTGGACGCTCAATGGCGGCACGGTGAGCTCTCGCGGGGACGCCAGCCCCAGCTTCTGGGGAAATATCATGCTTTATGACAATCAAGCAGTAACCGTCGGCGGCTCCGCAGTTTCGACCATCGCATCCCATGTGATGTTGGGTATGGGCAGCGGCTTCGCTGTGGGTGCCGGCAGCACGCTGAACATGACCGGTGCCCTCTCGAACTCTGTTTGGGCTGGCGGCGGTAATGGGGACCTCATTAAGTCCGGCAGCGGCTCCATGACACTCTCGGCCACCAACAACTACACCGGCACAACTGCGGTGAATCAAGGCAAGCTGGTCGTCAACGGCAACATTTCAACCAGCGTCCTTACAACCGTATTCTCCGGTGCCTCCCTCGGCGGCAGCGGCACGGTTGGAGCGCTGACTGTCAATTCCGGTGCCTTTGTGACTCCTGGCAACAGCCCTGGCATTCTAACGGTGAATGGAAACTACACTCAGGCAGGTCAATACACTGCGGAGGTCACTGGAACCACCGCTGGCTCGCAGTATGACCAAATCGGCGTGAATGGTTTCGTGGACATCACCGGCGGAAGTTTCGTTGCGCTGTTCTCCTCCGGTTCCTATGCCTTGGGCGACAAGCTCTTCATTCTGCTCAATGATGGTACGGACGCCATCACCGGTTCCTACACAGGCTATGCACAAGGTGACGTGGTCGCTTCATACGGCGGCTTCGACTGGCAGATCAGCTACGCCGCTGACTCAACAGGAAACACCTTCAGCGGTGGCAATGACATCGCGCTCATGGCCGTCCCCGAGGCCGACGTCGCGGCCTTGATCGGTGGATTGGGTGCAATCAGCATGCTGCGACGCCGTCGCTGACGCCGTTGGCAACGGCCAGCAAAGAGCTTCGGCGCGACGATTCCCCAAGTAGTATGCTCGTGGCGGGATAAACTCACCAAAATGGCAGCCGAGGATCAGGAATTCATCTCTCCCTTTTGGTAGTACCCACAGCGACCCGGCGGGTGAACTCGAGTCGGGGAGTTGATGGAAACGAACGGTCGCTTCGCGCCAATCGATAGAGGAACCTCGGTCATGTGACGCATCTGCGTCACATGACAAGGGTTCCGAAGCGGGAGTATTCTCGTCTCGATACGGGAACACTTTGCGTATTGGCGTGAGGCAATCCAAGGGTGGCACTGATGAATGAGTTTTTCGGGCCAGTCTCGTTTCCAAGAAAAAGCAACCTCATGAACAGCATTGAAATGAAATCCAGGATGAGGTCATTCATCATTGGTTTCCTGCTCGTCCCGTCCATTCTGAACGGCCAGTCCATCCGGAACAGTGACCTTTCGTTTGATGCCGACGGCAAATCCAACACGCTGGTCATCAGGGATTCCCGCACCCGGCGAACCTGGACCTCCGATTTGGGCCACTGTCTCAGTGATGCCGTTGTCACCAAGTGGGGGCCGATCGATCAGCCGAAGTTCGCTCCTTACAGCATCACGGAGGTCGTAAGACTGAACGATCTGAAGGCAAAGATTTCCGTCAAGGAGACCCAGACCGGCCAGATCTACTCGATGATCGTCACTCTCGACGGACCCAATGTTTCGTTCGAGGTCCTCGCAGAGAACATGAACGCGCCTTTCACGGCGCTTGGGTTGCCTCCAATGTTCACCACTGACATGAAGGCCGGCTACCTGACCTTTTGTGATCGCTCCAGTGGCGTCCTCAAAAAGCAGGATGACACGGGTGTCGGGTACAATGAAACCATGCTGATCGTTTATGGAAACACGAACTGCATGAACATACCCTTGATCGGATTGTTCGACCGGGAAAAGGGCGATGCCATGATGCTACAGATCGAAAGTCCGCTCGACGCGAACGTCAGGCTTTCGCGCAAAGAAGGCCTGATCTGGCCCGAGCCTGTCTGGCAGTGCAGCATGGGGAAATTCGCCTATCCCCGCCGCGCGACCTACCGGTTTATCGACAAAGGCGGGTACGTGAAAATGGCGGAACTCTATCGCGGGTATCAGAAGGAACGCGGCATGCTCAAAACGCTCACCGAAAAGGCAAAAGAACGGCCTGTGCTCAACCGCCTGAAGGGTGGCGCGGTCCTGTGGGCGGAAGCAAGTGATGCAGGGTTCTTGAAGAAATGGCGCAATTTCGGCCTCACACGCGCGATTCTTGCCGTTGAATTTCCGTGGGGCGAGAATCGGCAGTGGGGTGATATGGGATACATCACGCTCGGCTATGACAGTTACGGAGACATCTCCGAAGGCCCGCTTGGTTTTCAGTCGGATAACATTCAGGAAAACGGTCTCATGCTGCCCACCGGGGAAATGATGACCGGGTGGGCCACGAAGGATCCTGACGGGAATTTGGTCAAACAATACTATCTGCGTTCATCGTCCAAGTATCTCAACGCGGCAAAGGCCTACAGCCAGAGCCGCATCGTCGATGCGAATCGGAACGGTAACTTCATCGATGTGATGATGGCGGGCGGCCTCATGGAGGATCATCACCCGAAACACACCTTCGACCGCAAAACCGATCTCAAAAACAAGCGTGACGTTTTTCAATACTACCTGCAGAAAGGCTTGGTCATCGGCACGGAACACGGCAACGATTGGGGTGCAGATCTTGTGGACTATACCGAGGGCGGCTTGAGCGGATCGAATTGGTGGATCCCCGGGAAAAACACCAGTGGTTGGAATGCGGGGCATCTGCGGCCGCCGGTTTCACGGGATGATTTCAGTCCCGAATTCTTGAAATACGGCTTGCCGACCCAGCGAATCCCGTTCTGGGAGCTGGTCTATCATGACTGCGTGGCGACGACCTGGTATTGGGGAGACAGCGCAGGTTGGTTCTGGAAAGTCGCACCTGAGATCAAGACGATGAAAGACCGTATCACATTGCTTTATGGTGATATGCCCTTGCTTTGGAGCGAGGTCAAATTCGATTGGAAAAACGACAGCGCGGAACATCTGGAAACCTATTATCTCACGGTGCCATCAATGCGCGATAAATTCGGAGTTCAAATGACGTCGCATGAGTTTCTGACGGATGATCTTCAGGTGCAGAAGACCACCTTTGCCAACGGATCTGAAAC
>JAIYDT010000053.1 GCA_027487355.1 Verrucomicrobiaceae bacterium | reverse complement strand
CGAGTCTTGGGGGTCAGTCCTCGCGCTTTAACATCCACCCGCCCACGAGACTGCTTTGGATCGTCGGTTGGCGCTTGTAGGCGACAACCCAAGAGAACGCTAAAGAAGCCGGAACATGGGCAGATGCGTGGAGAGGCATGCGTTTCGGAGATGATGTTGTGCCTAGCTCATGGGCATGCCGGTTTCAAGACCAATCCTGGACAGGAACGTTACCGACTGAGATGGAGCCTGTTTCTCCGCCAAACGTTGCATGAACCGGAAGGCTATGACTGAACCCTTTCACCTTTCATGTGACGATGTGCGGACTGCCCCCTTTCATGCTGACCACTTTTATTCCGGCCAGATCCCTTTGACCGGCCATTGACCCCGGCCAGATGGGCCCGGCCATTCACAAACTATCTGTGAAACCGCCATGAACGCGCAGGCCAATGCTGCGTGTAATTCCTTCTGGGTCCTCCACTGTCAGAATTAAATCACATAAGTTTTCATCTGCCGGCAAGTCATTACAGCTCACAACCCTAATGATCGGATTGTATTTACCAAGATTTCTAACACTACCCATTTTCCCTTCGTCATTAAATATCTTTGTTAAATCAACTAATACAGTACCCCCTTTATCAATAACTATTCCATTAACGTCCAGTCTGCCTCCCAATGAGGTAGCTTTCACTCGCAATTTGGATAGCTCACTCTGACTGAATTCCTTACTCGAATTCTTTTGAGAAAGCACCCCTTCCCGGGGGCTAAGGTAAATCATTATTTGCTGCAATCCGCTAACTCTGTATTGAATAACTAGGTTTTTATGGTTAGCGATGTCGATGCTTCTATTTGAGGCAACTCTTGCGATATCAGCTTTTTGATAAATACTCGTGCAAGATGCGGTCAAAAAAATAGCCGATGAAACAATAGTAAAGTTTAGTGAGTCCATTACCATTTTGGGTTGAAAGGGATCAGTAGTCCTCGCATCGGAACATTCTCTTGGATCTGGCACCGTGTCGGAGGGCTGATGATTTGGTTTCTCGGAGCAGAGAGAGTGTTCCAGCGCTTGTGACTGGGACCGGAGCCAACTCTTGTCCCTTCAAACTTTTTGTCCTACGATGCCGGTTCGGAGGGCCCACCGCTGGAGTTTGATGGAGCATACTGTAGCCACTGGAAGACGCGGAAATGCGAGTTTAGAGACCTGAGATGGGCGATTTGGGGGGATTCGTAACTCATGGCGCTTGATGGCGGCAAGATCAATCCTGGGAGGCGAGGCTTTCCGACGGAGATGGGGCCTGTACCTCCGCCACAAGTGGCATGAACCGGAGAGCGGTGACGAGTCTCCCCGTTACCCACATCTTGGGATTCGAGGGCCACAGGCCTGTCACGATACCAGCATGGGGCATCGCCCCATGAACTTGAACCGGAAGTTCCCCGAGGGCTGAAGGCCCGTTCCATTCTTTGCGCGTTTGACGTCCGACCCACCCAACCAAGTGGATCAGGCCTTCATCCCTCGATTCATCATAGACGTGGAGCCCAGGCCGCTGGCTTGGGCTGGTATGGATTCTGGCCCTCGGCCCTGTAGACTCAAGATGTGGGTAGCGGGAAGGACGAGTCTCCGCAGTCCAAGGGGTTGAAAAGCCTCCGCTCAGCGAGGTGGGGATTGCTGCGTGCTGATGAATGGCTTTTTCACCAGATGCCGAAGTTTGGCATTTCCTCTCGCGTGTTCGCGTGAAAGAAAGCGGAACCCGATTGGGTAACCCGCCACTCCTATGAAACCTTTCATTGCAGCCTCCCTGTTGGTTTTGACGCCGCTTGTCGCCCGTGCCGAGGACGACCACGTGACTTATCCAGGGGCCGCCGGGCCCGGCAAGGGCAAGAACGTCGTCCTGATCGCCGGTGACGAGGAGTATCGCTCCGAAGACTGCCTGCCGATGCTCGGCAAGATCCTTTCCCAGAAGCATGGCTTCAACTGCACCGTGCTGTTCTCGGTGGGAGCGGATGGTGCGATCGATCCGAATGCGGGCACGTCCCTGACCCACCCGGAGGCGCTGGATTCCGCCGATGCGATCGTGATGCTGATCCGTTTCCGCAAGTGGCCGGACGAGGCGATGAAGCACTTCGACGACGCCATCAAGCGCGGCGTCCCGGTGATTGCCCTGCGCACCAGCACCCACGCCTTCCAGCTTCCGGGCACCAGCGCTTTCAAGAACTACAACGGCTTCGGCAAGAAGGTCCTTGGCGAGCAGTGGGTCAGCCACTGGGGCAAGCACAAGGTCGAGGCCGCCAAGGGAATCGTGGAAACGGCGAATGCCAGCGACCCGGTTCTCAAGGGCGTGACGGACGTTTTCGGAAACTCCGACGTGTATGAAGCAGCCCCGCCAGCCGATGCGAAGATCCTGCTGCGTGGACAGGTGCTGACCGGGATGAACCCGACCGATGCTCCTGCGGATTACAAGAAGAAGACTGCTGGTGGTGTCGAGCAGGGCATCAACTCGCCGATGATGCCGGTGGCCTGGACCCGCGAGGTCAAGAACGAGGCGGGGAAGACCAACAAGGTCCTCTGCACCACGATGGGCGCCGCGACCGACCTGGCGAGCGAGGGACTTCGTCGCTTGGTGGTGAACGGCGTTTTCTGGGGCCTCGGCCTCGAAGTGCCCGCGAAGGCGGATGTGCAGACCGTGGGGACCTACGAGCCGCTGATGTATGGATTCAACGGGGCGAAAAAGGGAGTGAAGCCTTCCGACCACGCCCTCGCCCCCAAGCCTTGATCCTCTCCCTTCCTTTCTCATGAAAACCTTCCTGCGTTTCCTGACGGCATCGCTGTGCCTTGCCGCCCCGCTCCACGCCGCCCCGCCGCTCGCGGCTCCGGCCAAGGGCTCCAGCATCGTGCTGATCGGCAGCGGTCTCGGCGAAAAGCTGCAATATGACGGCTATTTCGAGACCTGGCTGCATCTGCGTTTCCCGGATCGCGATCTCACGGTCCGCAACCTCTGTTTCCCGGGCGACACTCCGGCCTATCGTCCGCGCGCCGGGCGCGGCAGCCAGTGGGCCTTTCCTGGTGCTGAAAAGCTCCGCCCGGAATTCAAGGCGCACCGCGGCAACGGCATCGAGCCCTCGCCGGACGACTGGCTGAAGCTTTGCAAGCCGGACACCATCCTGGCGTTTTTCGGCTACAACGAGTCGTTCGACGGACCGAAGGGCGTCGAGGCCTTCACCGCCGAGCTGGAGGCCTGGGTCACCTACACGCTTTCCCAGAACTACAGCGGCAAGGGAGCCCCGAAGGTGGTGCTGGTCTCGCCGATCGCCTTCGAAAACCTCTCCGCGACCCGCGATCTGCCGAATGG
>JAIYDT010000532.1 GCA_027487355.1 Verrucomicrobiaceae bacterium | reverse complement strand
GGCAGGCCGAGATCATTGCGACCGAGGAACCATTCGAAGGCGCGCTTCGCCTCGCCGGACCAGAACGGATCCCCGGTGACGCGAAAGGCATCGAGGCAGGCGGAAACCATGGCCTGGGCCTCGACCGGTTGCTGGTCGAAGTCGGCGCGGGCACCGTCCTTCAGGTAGAAGTCGTTGCTGCCGATCGGTCGGAAATGTCCGGCCTGGGTGCGTTGGATCGACGCCAGCCAGCGCAGCGATTTCAGCCCGATCTCCAGCGCCTCGACGTCGGGAGAATCGGCCCCGCTGAGAATGAGCGCCTGGCAGAGCCGCGCGTTGTCGTAGGTGGCGGAGGTCTCGAACCAAGGCCAGTCTTCGGTGGCGCAGTGCTTCCAGAGTTCCACCAGCCTGTGGGTGAAGAAATCACGAGCGGCCAGGACCTTGGCCTTTTCCGGAAACTCGCGGAGATACTCGTGGATCCCCAACAACGTGAAGGCCCAGGCACGCGGCGAGGTGAAGTGATCCACGGTGGGAAGACCGAGCTCGAAGAGATGCACGGAAAGCAGGCGATGGCCGCTGTTTCGCGATCGACCCGACCCGACGCCGAGGGCCCAGAGCGCGCGGGCATGACTGTCCTCACTTCCGGATTCCTCCAACCAGTGACGGCCATGGCTCATGAAGTTGCGGAACCGGGCGGTGTCGCGATTCAAGGCCGCCGCGAGCAGGCTGAGATAGGAGGTCGAGAGTTGATCGAGGCTCAGCGAGTGTGGAGCACCACCGCTTTCATCTAACAGGTTGCAGAGGATGAAGGCGCGGGCGTTGTCGTCGGTGCAGTAGCCTTCGTGGAAGTTCGGCACGTTGAAAATGGCGTGCTGGAAGATGCCGGTGCCATCGCTCATCCGGACAATGTGATCGAGCCGCTGTGGCGGAAGATTGTAGGGGCGGCTGCCAAGGGTCCATCCGGCAAAGGCCGTGCGGGGCTTCGAGCGACGGTCCGCGCGGGCGTGCTCGTAGGACTCCAGATAACTCGCTGCGACGGCGGGCCAGATCATGCCACGACCCAGCCTGTGTGCCTCGCGACGGGTCCGTTCCATCAAGCCGGCATCGTCGAGATAGAGGCAGACCCCATCGCTGATCGCCTTGGGATCGCGAAAGGGAACCAAGGCCCCGCGACCATCGCCCAGGAGTTCACGCGCATGCCAGTAGGGAGTGGACACGACGGCCTTCCCCGCCCCGAAGACATAGGCCAGCGTGCCGGACGTGATCTGGGCCTCGTTGAGATAAGGCGTCAGATAGATGTCGGTCGCTCCGATAAACTCCGCGAGTTCCTCAGCGGAGACGAAGCGATTGTAGAAGATCACATGCTCCTTCACACCACGATCAGCGGCCAGGCGTTCGAGTCCGAGTCGATAGGTTTCACCTTCGCGCGCAATGAGGTGCGGGTGGGTGGCACCGAGGACCAGATAGACGACATTCGGATGACGGCGGACGATTTCGGGAAGCGCCTCGATCGCCTGCTCGATCCCCTTCCCCGGCCCTAACAGACCGAAGGTCATCATCACGCGGCGGCCTTCGAGACCGAACTGTTCCTTCGAGGCCTCGGAGTCAGCGAAGGGGATGTCCGGGATGCCATGCGGGATTACGTCGATCTTGGCATCTGGAACGCCATAGGTTTCGCGGAGAATCTCCGCTCCTTTGTTGGCCATCACGACGAGTCGGTCGCTGCGCAGGATGAGTTCATCCATCACCTTGCGCTGGGCGGAATTCGGTGATTGGAGGACGGTGTGAAGCGTGGTCACCACCGGCATGCGGACTTCCTTGAGAAGGGCGAGGAGATGGCCGCCTGCCGGTCCGCCATAGATGCCGAACTCATGCTGCACGCACAGCACGTCGGTGTTGTTGAAATTGAGGTAGTCGGCCGCACGACGGTAGGAATCGAGATCCTTCTCCAACATCTCGAAGCGGACACGGGACGGGTATTTGTAGCCTTCGACCCGGTCATTCACCGCCCCGGCGAAGCATTCCGCAGAGGGGATTGCTGCAGAAACAGCCTCGCAAAGATCATGGGTGAAGGTGGCGATGCCACAGCGTCTCGGCTCGAAACCGCCGACGAAGGCGATCTTTCCCGGAGCGGCAACCCGGCTCAAACCCACTCCTTCATCCCTAGAGTCTTGTCCATGCTTCAACAGACCCCGTCCCGGCGGGAGCGCAACCTATTTCCGGTAATCGGTCAAATTGCGACCTCCTTCCTATCACGGTGCCCAGGTCACCATCACACGCCCGAACCGTCTAACAGAACCCGCTCCGGCGGGATCGCTGATCGTCACGCGTTCCCAGGTCGCATCAAGGGACTCAACTGTTTGAGATCCCACCGCATCGGTGAAACTGGTGGGCGAAGACCCGAACTGCGCCTTGTAGGTGAGTCCCGTGATGCCCTTGCGGCGGAGATACTGAAGTGACAACTGGCTGCCATCCGGCACACCGGGAGTGAGGATCATCTTCGGCAAGCCTGCGCCGGGCGTATTGCCTGGATCGTAGATCGTCGCACTCGAAACCGAGGGATCGAGATTGAAGGCGTATTCGAGCAGCTTGTTGATGCCATCGCCATCCTCATCGGACAACTGCGACACAACGCTGTCGCTGACACCCCGGTCAAAGGCCCACTGCTGGAAGGCCGTGCGGTAGGTCACGCTGAGGGGATTCGAGACGAAGTTTCCGGCTCCGCCTGCATCGACGACCCTGTTTTCCGGCAAGGTGAGCACCACGGTGGGAGCACTCGG
>JAIYDT010000439.1 GCA_027487355.1 Verrucomicrobiaceae bacterium | reverse complement strand
TTTTCCGCGCCCCATCCTTGCGGCGGGGGCTGAAGCGCTCGCGCGAGGCGGTGAAGGCTTCGTTCACGAAGGCCTTGCTGCCGATGACCGCGCCGTCGGTGAAGTATCTCACCCGACACCGCAGCATCGCCGCCATACCCAGTTCACGAAGAACAGTGCCGTTGTCTTGGGGGGTGGTTTCGACTTGGCATTTGACCTTGGCTTTGAGGATGTGCTTCGCGGCTGTTAGATCGGCCTCGCCACTCTTGCGCTGGAGCGCCAGGCCCATCATCTGGCGGTAAATCTTCGCCGCGTACTGCCATTTCTCACTCTGGAAGCCGACGCCGTGATGGCTGAGACAGGCTCGAACAAGGCCTTCTCGCGCTTTCCTGCCGTTGCCTTTGTTGCCGCCGCCGATCGCTTCGCCATAGCTGCTCCTGCGATACTCCGCCGGATCCTTGACCATCCCCGCTCTAACAGGATTGAGATCGATGTAGGCGGCCATCGTCCGTGCGGCGATCCCGCTTTCCACAATGACACTCTTACAACGTTGTTCCCAAAGTGTGCCGCTGCGCTCGTGGACGCGGTTGAACCAGCGGGTGAATCGTTGCAGCAGCGTCTTCATGAACTCAGACAAGCTGTGCATCCGATAGGTATGGCGGGCATGGATTTCAGCGGCCCACGTCTCATTTCCGGCCTGCCGCGCCTGCTGAAGTTCCTGCGAGACTCCAGCGAAATAGGCCGTCGATTGAATTGCAGTGAGGCGTTTCAGCAGCAACTCATCAGAGATTCCTCCTTTCGGCATCGGTGGAACCTCCAACAGCAGGTGAAAGTGATTCGACATCAGGCAGTAGGAAAGCACGCGACATCCGGAGAAGTTCTCCTGCATGCGCATGAACTTGCGGAACTGCTCGCGCTCCTCATCGCCAAGCACTTACCGCCGGTCCACCACGCGTGAGATGCAGTGGTAGATCGCGGGTTTCTCCAGCGAGTTCTTCCAGGGTGCAAGCCAGCGTGAACGTCTCATGCCGCGACTCTGCCATCCCACCAATGACAGGGAAAAAAGATTGTCTGCATAATGTCTGTCCCTTTGCATCGCAGCTGACAATTGAATGCAGCAACTTCCATTCTATGGATTCCAGAACCTTGGGCTTTTGTGGTCTTCCAATAAGTGAGACTGCCATCCCGGGGCATCTGGCCGGAAAAAGATTCCCGTCTTGCGTTCAAATCTGCCCCGGAGTGTTCGCCCGTTCCAGACAAGGATGCTGTCAGCAAGTGGATCGTAGTCCATCCGCCCATTTCTCCAGCGGCCGTCTTCATGCTCAAGATAAGCCCACTGCCATCTTCCGTTGGCTGGCTTCAAGAAAAAGCCTGTGTTGTAAGGGTCACCATTGCTTTCCTGCTCGACAAGAATTTGAGTGCCGTCCGACAATTTCAGCTGTGCAACCACTCCGTTGAAACCGGGCAGATGGTCCGAAATGAAAAATGAGATGGCCAGCAAGAGAAGGGCGGCCGAGGCGATCAGAAGCCATTTAATCATGCACCAACTACGCGTGTTGATTTCCATTCCGTTCGTCCCGAAGACCATCAACCCACCCGGTGTGGTGGGTTGAAACACTGCAGGCGTCCGCTGTCTCGTCGGGGGTGGGAGCTCGACACGGGCAAGAGCCCCTTTCTTCATCTCCAGCCAACCGACTTTGGCGCCGGATCTCCACGGGGGGATCGTGGAACAATCAGAACTTCCCGATTCATCCACGATTTACGATTCAGTATTTACCCTCCACTCTCCTTTCGTGCCCACGCTGCTCGCCATCGAATCCTCCTGTGACGAAACCGCCGTGTCGATCGTGCGTGGAGAGATCGGCACGGCGACCGAAGTTCTGGCATCCGAGATTTCCTCCCAGATCGAGCTGCACCGCGTCCATGGAGGAGTGGTGCCGGAACTGGCTTCACGAAACCACTCGCTAAGGCTCAGGCCATTGGTCGAACAAGCCTTGGAGCATGCCAATCTGAAGGTATCGGACGTCGATGCCTTCGCCTCGACGATCGGGCCGGGGCTTGCGTCTTCACTGCTGGTTGGCAGCACGGCAGCGAAGGCGATGGCTTGTGCGACCGGGAAACCCTTCATCGCGATCAACCATCTGGAAGGTCATCTGCTATCACCCTTCGTGGGAGAGACGCGCGTGCCTCCACATCTGGCACTGATCATTTCAGGCGGACACACACTGCTTCTCAATGTCGAGGGCCCCGGTCATTACGAAAAGCTCGGCGGAACTCGCGACGATGCGGCGGGCGAGGCCTACGACAAGGTCGGGAAGATGCTAGGCCTCCCCTACCCCGGTGGTCCGGAGATCGAGAAAATCGCCCGGGATGGGGATCCGACGGCCTTCGCATTTCCCCGCTCGATGTTGCATGATCTGCACGACGATTTCTCCTTCTCCGGCCTCAAGACAGCGGTGCTCTACACCCTTCAGGATCTGGGCGATCCTGCGGAGGTCATCCAGGATCGGAAAAAGGTCGCTGATCTCTCAGCATCGTTCCAGCAAGCCGTGATCGAGATTCTGGCAGGAAAAACCCTCAGGGCAGCGAGACGAGGCGGGCATCGCCTCGTCGCACTTTCCGGAGGAGTCAGCCTCAATCAATCCCTGCGCGAGGCCTTCGAGTTCGCTGGGAAGAAACATGGCGTGCGCATCGCCGTCGCCCCGCCCGCCCTGTGCACCGACAATGCCGCGATGATCGCCTTCGCCGGCCTGCTGAGACACCTGTCGGGCGAGGTCTCGCCACTGGATGCCGACATTGATCCGAATTTACGGCTCGCCTGAACCTCGGAAGTTGGGTTCACTTTTCCCAGCTCATGGCCTACCGCGCGTTTGTTTTCGATTTCGATGGCACCTTGGCCGATACCCTTGAGGAATCGCGCCGGATCTACAACTTCATGGCCCCGGACTACCGATTGCGTCAGGTGGAACAGGAGGAGCTGGAGCACCTCCGTCATTTGTCCCTGAAGGAACTTCTCGATCATCTCGACATCCCGAAGCGACGCGTCCCGATTCTCATTGGTCGCGGCACGGCCTTGATGCGGGGAAACATTTCGCAATTGCGGTTGATCGAGGGCATGGCCGAGGTGTTGCCGGCCTTACGCGCCCGGGCGTCGAGCTTCGGCGTGCTCACCTCGAACGCCACGGCGAACGTCGATCTTTTCCTGCGCGCCCATGGTCTGCGCGAGCATTTCGATTTCATCTCGTCGACCTCCAAGCTCACCGGCAAGGCCAAGCACCTGAAGGCAATCCGCAAGACCTTTTCGCTGAATCCGGAAGAGATGATCTACATCGGCGATGAAATCCGCGACATCAAGGCCTCGAAGAAGGCTGGAGTTCCGGTGGCCGCGGTCACCTGGGGATTCAACTCGCAGGAGTCGCTTTCCAACGAGGATCCGGAGCATCTGCTGACCCATCCGTCACAACTCCTCGATCTGAGCCACCCCTGGTGATCGGTCGCAAGCGCGGTTGACAGCCCCCACCGCAGCCTAGCAACCTCCAGGTATGACGGAACCGACTTCGCCTCCCTCCGTGGACCCGCATCAGCAAGACCAACACGTTGCTCCGGCGGCTGATCCCAGTGCGACGTCCACCCAGATTTCCCCAGCCATCCTTGCGCTCGGGTTCATCGTAATGATCCTGCTGGGCGTATTGATCACCCAGAACCTCAAGACCAAAGGCGGCCAGGGCTCCGACGATCCGGCCCTCCTCCAGATCAAGGCAGAGATCGAGCGCCAGCGTGATGAGCTCAAGCGACAAAGCGCCGACTCGGGGCTGATCTCGCTCTCAGGTTCGACTTCAGGCGAAAGCGCCACCCAGATCGCCACGCGCTTGAAGCGGGATGCCGACCTTCTCGCCGCGGCTACTTCGGAACTCCAGTCGATGCTGGCCCAGGCCAATACGCAGTTGACCGGGAAGAACGCCGAACTGATCTCCTCTGAGCAAACTCGGCAGACGCTGGCGAACACCATCGCGAGGCTGCAATCCGATCTCAACCGAGCGCTGGTCGAGAGCGCCAATTCCGATCAACTCAAGCGCCAACTTGCCGATGCCACGGCCAAGCGGGATGCCCTGATGACCGAGCTGGAGTCCGCCCGTCAGAAGCTCTCCGATGCCGGCAACCGTCCTTCTACCGAAGCGATGGCCGACGTCCAGCGCCGACTCGATGAAGCGACCCGCGCCAAGGGCTTCTTCGAAACACGAGTCAAAGAACTCGAGGCCCGCATCGCCGAACTCGAATCCAAACTCCGCTCTCAGAACCTGTTCGCCAAAAGCGAGGGCGAGTTGCTTCCAATCGCCGTAGAGTTGTTCCGCAGCTTGCGCAAATTGGAGAACCAACCGGACAGCGAAATCAGTGCGGCCTACAGCGGTTTCGGAGTGAACCTTGGCGCCAATGTCGTCCGCAAGCTCACCTTTCCAACCGGCTCCAGCGTGCCCGCTCCGGAGGACGAGGCCTCCGTGAGGATGCTGCCCACCACGCTTCCTGATGAGGGGCTCATCCTCGTGGTCGGCTATGCCTCGGAGACCGGCAACGTTGATGCCAACCAGACGCTTTCCTCGGACCGCGCCACGGCGGTCGCCCGGACGCTGGACGCCGCGAAGCTTCCGAATCAGAAGGTCCAGGCGGTCTATCTCGGGCAGACCGACCGCTTTGGCAGCAGGTTCCCCGAGCGCAACCAGCTCTGCGAAATCTGGCAGATCCGCCCGCGGAAGTGAGGATCAAAGCCGCTTCAGCCGGATCGCCCGGTACTCGATCTTCATCGGCGGGCCGACGTGGACCTGCACGCCCAACAGGCCCTTGAGACGCCGCTTTTCGTCATCCTCATCGACCACCTCCGCCATCAGCACTCCATTGGTGAAATGCTGGAGGAGCTTGCCCTTCGCGATGATATGGACCTGGTTCCAGTCCTTTTTGAGCACTTTCTTCTGAAGTTCCGCCCGATCTCCCAGATCACGTGCGATGGAAGGCGGTTGGCCCGGTTTCAGCACCACGCTCTGCCCACGATAGGCGAGAAATTTCCTGCCACGCTCCTCGTAGTTCTGGCCGCTCCATTGGTCTTTGCCGTCGATGTCGTCCTGATACCCTTCCATTGCCCACTTGAGTTCCGGCACTTCCACACTGCGATAGTTGATGCCGCTGTTCCCCTCGGAGGAGACCCTGTATTCGAGTTTGAGTTCGAAGTCAGCCACCTCACCGCCGCGCCAGATGATGAAGGAGTTCCGCGTCAACAGGGTCTCGGGCTTCACCTCGCCGATGAGGTTACCGTTTTCAGCCTTCCAGTAAACCGGGTCGCCGTCCCAGTCCTTCAGCGTGCCATCGAAAATCGGGACGAAACCGGGCTCATCGCGAGCTTCCTCCGCCGTGAGGGAGGGAAGAGTGAGGACGCTGAACAAGATGGCTGCTATCGGAAGGATTCTCATCCGGAAAAGGTAGCGCTCCGGCGGACGACCACAAGATCGTCCTGATGATCCGTTTCAGACCAGCAGTCCGACCTTTCGCAGCACGGAGAGCAATTCCTCCTGTTGAAAGGGCTTTGCCAGGTAATGGTCCATTCCCGCATCGGCGCAGGCCTTCTGATCATCCGGCAGGACACTGGCCGTGAGAGCGATGATCGGGATGGCCCTTCCACGATCGCCGACTTCGCCAACCCTCAGGCGACGGGTGGTCTCGGCCCCATCCATCACCGGCATGCGCATGTCCATGAAGATGGCGGCGCACTCCGGCGTTTCATGCAGGACTCCGATGGCGACCAGGCCGTTTTCAGCAACGAGCACCCGGTAGCCCAGCTTTGTCAGGAGGATCTTCAGCAGCCTCGCGTTCACCAGATTGTCCTCCACGACGAGGATCGTTTGCCCGTTGCCCTCCGGCCCTGACCGAGTGAGCTTTCCGTTTACAGGTGACGACAGGGAACCTGGCTGCCCACCTTGCTCCACCTGAATGAGCGGCAGATGGAAACGGAACGCCGATCCAACGCCCGGAGAGGACTGCGCCTGGATTCCTCCCCCCATCAAATCCAGCAGTCGATGGCAGATTGCAAGTCCCAGCCCGGTGCCGCCGAAGCGTCGGGTGGTGGAGGCGTCGGCCTGCTGGAAGGGCTTGAACAGGTTTGCCGCCTGTTCCTGCTCGAAGCCGATCCCGCTGTCCCTCACTTCGAAAAACAGCTTGCCATCTTTCGTCCAGACGCGGGTGTGAACGCTTCCGGATTCTGTGAACTTGATGGCGTTGGCCACGATGTTGATCAGGATCTGACGGATGCGGGCAATATCTCCCATGACCTGCTCCGGGACAGAGTCCTCCACCTCCCAGGTCAACGCCAAGCCCTTCGATTTGGCGCTTGGGCCATGCAGCTCCATGGTTTCCGTCACCATCAAGAGAGGCCTGAAGGCAATGTGCTCAATCTGGAGCCCTCCGCTTTCAATGCGGGAGAAATCGAGCACGTCGTTGATGATGTGAAGAAGGATATCGCCGCTGTTGCGGATGGTCTGGAGATATTCCCCCTGAAGCGGGCTCAGTGGCGTGTCCTGCAGCAAGCTGGTGAAGCCGAGAATGCCGTTGAGGGGGGTGCGGATCTCATGACTCATCATCGCCAGGAAAAGCGACTTCGCCTCATTGGCGCGCTCTGCGAGTTCCTTCGCTTCGCGCAAATCCTCTTCAGCCTTGAGTCGGGCCACGAACTGACCCATCTGGCTGCCGATGCCGGAAAGGATCAGCGACAGACTCTCATCCGGGTCCATCTGCGAAACTCCGAGGAACTCGAACACGCCAAGTGTTTGCTGATTCGAAATGATCGGGACAGCAAGGCACCCGCGGAGCCCCATGCTGGAGGCGATCCTCATCCTCTCAAGATCCGCATCGACACTCAAGTCGGAGAGCCAGCTGGGGCGTCCTGATTGCCAGACCCTGCCGGAAAGGCCGATCCCATACTGGAGGGATTCGGCCCGGGAGGTTTCCAGAAACTCCCCGAAGTCGAGGAGTGGATCGTTCCAGCTTTCCGCGACCCGCATGAATTTGTCGCGGGGACCACGCATCCACAGCAGTCCGACCTTTCCTCCAAGCTGCCGCGAGACTTTGCGGAGGATGGCGACACCTGCGTTCTGAACGGATCCTGCGGAGGAGAAGATATAGCCCGAAGCATTCTGAATCGCTTGTCGGCGGTCTTCAGCGCGGCGAAGGGTGACATCACGCTCGATCGCCATGAAGTTGGTCAGCCGACCTTCCTCGTCCCGCATCGGTTGAATCTCGATCGAAAGCCAGTAGGAACTGCCATCCTTCGCGTAGTTGAGGATCTCAAAGCTGATCCCTACCTCAGCCGACAGCGCTTCATGGATTTGCCTGACGGTCTCAGGATCGGTTTCCGGCCCTTGAAGGAAAGCTCCCGGCTTTCTCCCCCTTGCCTCTTCCAGAGTGTAGCCAGTGATTCGGGTGAACGCCTCATTCACCCATTCGATGCGTCCATGCGCATCAGTGACGACCACCGCATTGTCGGTACGCGCAGCCACCAACGCGAGCTTGTGGGACTCACTTTCCTGCTGCTGAAGGCGCTTGTTTGCCTCGCGCAGCTTGGTCCTCTCCGTGGTCAACGAGCTGGCGAGGGCCTTGAGTTCTTCTGCCGCAGCCTGATGGTTCTGGACAAGCTGGAGAAGATCCAGAATCGGATCATGCAGGGCGAAATCCTGAAGCAGCAAGCCGTTGCCCGTGACCTGCTCGGGACGATTGAACCAGGGAGAGGCAAGGAACATTCCAGCCCTATCAGCTTGACCGGTCAGAATCAACTGCGCCCGGAACAACTGCCCGCTGGCGAGATGGTGAAAGAGGAACAACGCATGCCGGTTGGCCTCGCTCAATCCCCCGGCGAAACCTCCTATCGGCCGCTGGAGTTCGAAGAGATCGGACAACAAAATCCCGATCCTGACATCCGGGCAAATCTTGAGAAGGCTGGGC
>JAIYDT010000324.1 GCA_027487355.1 Verrucomicrobiaceae bacterium | reverse complement strand
TCCCCGGCAGCCACCACCAGCCCGATCCTCATCACCGGCCTGACCAACGGCACCGCCTACAACGTGCAGATCAAGGCGGTCAATGCAACCGGCGACGGCACCGCCACCGCCAGCACCTCGGGCACCCCGCGCACGACTCCCTCAGCCCCGACGATCACCACCATCACCCCAGGCAATGAATTGCTCTCCGTGGCCTTCACTGCCGGAGCCGACGGTGGTTCCGCGATCACCAACTACAAGTACTCCATCGACAACGGCGCGAACTTCATCACCCGTTCGCCAGCCAGCACCGCCAGCCCGCTGGTGATTTCCGGCCTCACCAATGCCACCGCCTATGACGTGAAACTCCTCGCGATCAACGCCGCCGGAGATGGGGCCGCCAGCACCGCTGTCAGCGGCACGCCGGAAGCTCCCGTGACGCCGACCATCACCGCCTCCGGCTCGCTCGGTGCCCTCACCACGACCTACGGCACGGCTTCCTCCACTGCCAGCTTCTCGGTTTCCGGCGCCGCGCTGAGCGCCGATCTGGTCGTCACGGCCCCTTCCGGATTCGCCGTTTCCACCAGCGCTTCCAGCGGGTTCGCCAGCTCGGTCAACCTGACTCCGACCGCCAACGTGGTTCCAACCACCACCGTTTACGTCAGGCTCGCGGAAACCTCGGCCGTCGGCAGCTATTCGGGCAACGTCAGCCTCACCAGCACCGGAGCCGACCCACAGTCGATCGCCACCACCAGCAGCTCGGTCACTCCGGCCAGCCTGACCATCACCGGCCTGACCGCAGCCGCCAAGGAATACGATGGCACCACCACCGCCAGCGTCAGTGGCACTCCGGCCTTCAGTGGCTTGTTCAATGGTGACGACTTTTCCCCCACCGGCACGGTGACCTGGGAATTCACCACCAAGACCGCCGGCACCGCCAAGGCGCTGACCCGCACGGGGGATTACGCCGCCTCCTCCGCCAACTACACGGTCACCCAGCCCAGCCTCAGCGCCGACATCACGACGAAAGCCCTGACGGTCACCGATGCGCTGGTTACCACGCGTCCTTACAACGCCGGAACGGTCGCCGCGATCACCGGTGCCACCCTGAGCGGGATCATCAGCCCGGATGTGGTCAGCCTGACCAACTCGACGACCGGCACCTTCGCCCAGGCCACCGTGGGAACGGGGATCAGCGTCACCACCACCATGGGCCTCACCGGGGCGGACGCCGCCAACTACACCGTCACCCAGCCGACCCTGACCGGGGAAATCATCAAGGCCGACCAGTCGATCACCTTCGCCGCGCTTCCCAACAAGTATGTCTCGGACGCCAGCTACTCGCTCACGGCGACGGCCAGCTCCGGTCTGCCCGTCAGCTTCTCCAGCCCAGACACCGGCGTGCTGACCATTACCGGCTCGAACGTCACCCTCGTCGGCATCGGCACGGCCACCATCACCGCCAGCCAGGCCGGCGACGGCAACTACAACGCCGCAACTTCGGTCGATCGCAGCCAGGTGGTGACGCCGACTCCCGCAGTGGTTTACACCGAAGGGCTGAACAACTCCGCCAGCTTCGTCTCGCTCACGGGTGGTGCCTATTATAGCGGCAGCTCGGCCGCAGGGGATCGTCCGGCCTCGTCAAGCTTCGTGAACCTCGGCACACACTCCCGCGGGGTCAGCAACGGAACGGCCGTGATCACTTCCAACACCCTCGACACCTCTGCCGGATCGGTGATGTCGTTGAGATTCAGGCTCGCCTCCTTCTCCGTCAATTCCAACGGCAACGGGGCAGACGCCGCAGACAATGTCAAAGTGGCGATCAGCACCGACAATGGAACCACCTGGAAGGAAACCCTCCAGATCAACGGCAACGGCAATGCCTGCTGGTCGTTCACCTCGGGAACAGGAACGGCCACCACGGCCTATGATGGCGACAACACCGCCGTCGTGATTGCTCCAACCGCAGGCGGACTAAGGACCACCGACGGCTACAGCACCGTGACCGTCACGAGTCTGCCACAGTCTCCCACGTTGAAATACCGCATCACCGCGCTGAACGACAACGTCAACGAGCGCTGGCTGGTCGATACCATCGAGGTGATCGGCATCGTCCCGCAGGTCGCAACACCAGTTGGAACTCCAGCAGCCTTCACCACGACCTACGGCACGACCTCGTCCCCCCAGACCTTCTCCGTCTCAGGATCTATGCTTCAGGGGAACCTAACCGCGACCGCACCGAGCGGATTCGAGGTCTCGGCCGATGGAACGACCTACGGTGCCACCGCAAACTTCGTGCCTTCCAGCGGCACCGCCAGTGGCACCCTACATGTCCGCCTCTCTGCCACAGCAGCCGCAGGCGACTACAACTCGGTCGTCATCCCCGTCACGAGCACCGGTGCGATCATTCCGCAGTCGATTGTCACCACGAGTTCCGGAAACACCGTGTCCCCCGCCTCGCTCCCCAGCCTGACCTTCACCGATGGCGTGGTCACGGGCTCCGGTGGAGTCGCCAGCTTCTCCTACGCCTACGTCGGACGGAACGGAACGACCTACACCTCTGCCACCGCGCCGACCGCTGCCGGATTCTACACGGTGACCGCCACCTCCACCGATCCGAACTTCACCGGCAGCGCGAACAACGACTACTTCGTCACCGGACCGATCGCCGCAAACGACAGCGTGACCAAGCCCGCCAACAACTCGGCCACGCAGTACACCGTCGCCAGCCTGCTGGCCAACGACACGCGGATCGATGGCACCGGTGCCGTGGTCTCCACCGGCCTGTCCATCACCGCCGT
>JAIYDT010000487.1 GCA_027487355.1 Verrucomicrobiaceae bacterium | reverse complement strand
GCGTTGGTGAAGAATGGCGCGCATGTCCACTTCGCCGATACCGATGACGACGCGCGGAACACCATTCTCGAGATCCTCCGCAGTCATGGCGTGACGCGTCTGACGAAGTCAAAGTCGATGGCCGCCGAGGAGATCCACCTCAACCCCTTCCTGATCGAGAACGGCATCGAGTGCCTGGAGTCCGACCTCGGTGAATTCATCATCCAGCTCGACAACGACGAGCCCTCCCACATCGTCAAGCCGATCATCCACCTCAACCGTCGCGATATCGCGAAGACCTTCCTCCGCGAAGGGGTTTCCGAGACCTACAACGACGACCCACGGACCATCACCACCCAAGCACGCGTCCATCTGCGGAAGAAGTATTTCGAGGCCGAGGCCGGCATCACCGGGGCCAACTTCGTGTCGGCGGAAAGTGGTCGGCTTGTCCTCGTGACCAACGAAGGCAATGCCCGCTTCGGCATGGCCCCCACGCCAGTCCACATCGCTCTCGTCGGCATCGAGAAAATCGTCCCGACCGACCGCGATTTCGGGGTTTTCCTGAACCTCCTCGGCCGCTCCGCCACCGGACAGCAGCTCACGGTTTACACCCAGTTCATCAACGGCCCGAAATCCGCCAACCAGCCGGACGGTCCCGAGCACATGCACGTCGTATTCATGAACAACGGTCGCACCGATGTCCTCGAGTCGAACTGCCGGGAAATCCTCCGCTGCATCCGCTGCGGTGCCTGTCAGAACGTCTGCCCGGTCTATCGTCAGGCCTCCGGACACGCGTATCGTTCGAACTACGGCGGCCCGGTCGGCGCGGTGCTCTCCCCTCTCCTTTTCGGCGATCGCTTCCCGGAATTCGCCGACCTTCCCAAAGCCTCCTCGCTCTGCGGCGCATGCAACGAAGTTTGCCCCGTGGATATCCCGATCCCCGATCTTCTGCTCCGCCTGCGAGACAAGGCAAAGCGCGAAAAAGTTCACTCACCGGGAGCGATTCCCATGACTCCCTTTGGCACCCTCGCCACCAGCCCATCGCTCTGGCGCACCGCCATGACCATGAGCAAGGCCATGAACCACCTGCCCATCGAGGTCGCCCCGGTGAAACCCCTCCAGGACTGGCTCGGCCAGCGAACCCTCCCCGACTGGCACGGCGGCGACTTCCGCAAGTGGTTGAAGAACCGATCCACGAAGGCTTAATGCTCTTCTCTTCATTTCGAATTTAGGATTTAGTGCTTAGAATTTCTACTACCGTGTCCCGCGACTCCATCTACTCCAAGCTCCGTTCCACCACCTCGGCCCTCAAGAAGCGCGCGCCGTATCCGGATTATGATATCTCGTTGGTCCACTCCGCCACGAGGCTGGAAGGCAGCGACATCTGGGAAATCTTCTCACGCAATTTCAAGGCCGTCAGCGGCAAAACCATGACCTCGGTGGAGGAGCTGATCTCATTTCTAGCAAAGGACGGATCGAACCACGGCTATTGCGACCCGGCCTTGTTTGAAATCATCGGCTCGAAGCTCGCCGCCGCAGGCCTCACGGTGGAGACCGTGTTCGATCGCAGCCGTTACGACGACTACCAGTTCGGCATCACCCGTGGCACCGGTGCCATCGCCGAGTCCGGAACGTTGATCATTGACGACTTCCGTACCTCCCACCGTCTTGCCGCGCTTTCGCCTTGGATCCACGTCGCCTGCATCCAGCGAAGTGAAGTCGTCCGCACCATCCCGGATGCGATCGCCAGCTTCGGCGATTGCCCGAACATCATCTGGGTGACCGGCCCCTCCAAGACCGCCGACGTCGAAGGCATCCTCATCGAGGGCGTTCACGGCCCTGGTGAGCAGATCGCGTTGTTGATTTGAGCGTGATCAGGGCAAGGGTTTCGGCACGCTGAAAAAGCTCACCGCGCCGCAACGAAATGCACCAGCACCAACACGGCGGCAGCGACAAATGGGGCGAGGTTCCGTTTCACTCCGGGAGGCACGCACTGGGTCAGGAAGCCGACCAACAGCATCAGGCCGAAGCTGATCTTGAATAGCAGGTCAGCGGTCGGATCACCAAATTTCCCGTGAAACGGAATCAACGCCCCACTGATGGCGACCAATCCCCAGGCCACCGAGGAAAAGACTCCCTTTCTGGCCAGAATCTGAATGCCGAGGCTCATGATCGGACGGCCCGTGGGGCCTTGAACTGAAAAGAAGTGGTGCGCGCGAAAGGACTCGAACCTTCACAGGGTTGCCCCTACTAGAACCTGAATCTAGCGCGTCTACCAATTCCGCCACGCGCGCATTGCTGGCGAACCAGCGGGCGGGAAAACATCATGGCGGCCGACCGATTGCAATCCCTTTTCAAAACATTTTCACCGGCAAGACAGAACCAGCCATCCGCTGCGCTTTCGCCGTTGCCATTCAGGTCCATTCTTCCACAGGTTTGATCCATGCAAAAGCTCACCCCCTTCACGATGATCGCCCTCCTCGGCGCGTCAGCCTTGTATTTCTCGGCGCGCTCGAATGGCACTCCACCGCCCGCGCCTGTTGAGAAGAAGGCAGCGTCAAAGGTTGAAGCGGCTCCTGCAGTCGACACGAAGCCGGTCGAGCCTGCCAAGGCGGTCGATCCCACCGCCGTGAAGCCCACTCCGTGGCCGCACGCGACCTCCGACATCCCGGCGGACCCGAAGGCTGTCTTCGGCAGCCTTCCCAACGGCATGCGCTATGTGATCTACCCGAACACCGAGCCACCGAAACGGGTGTCCCTGCGGATGCACATCGCTGCGGGGTCCCTCATGGAAGCGGATGACCAGCAGGGGCTCGCCCATTTCCTCGAGCACATGGTTTTCAACGGCTCCTCGCACTACAAGGCGGACGAACTGATCCCCCGCATGCAGCGCCTCGGGGTCGGCTTCGGAGCCCACGTGAATGCCTTCACGTCTTTCGATCAGACGGTTTACATGCTCGACCTGCCTGAACTCTCCGACGAGGTGCTCGACCTCGGTTTCACCGTGATGCGCGATTTCGGCGACGGAGCCCTGCTCGGAGCGGAGGAGATCGACAAGGAGCGCGGCGTGATCATTTCGGAGAAGGTCAGCCGCGATTCGGTCGAGTCCCGCATCCAGGAGAAGCAGTTCGAGCAGTTCCTACCCGGCTCGTTGATCGCGAAGCGTATCCCCATCGGCAAAGAGGACGTGATCCTCAAGGCTCCACGCGAGCGCTTCGTGGATTTTTATTCCCGCTACTATGTGCCATCCCGGATGACCTTCGTGGTTGTTGGCGACATCGATCCGAAGGACATGGAGGCCCGCATCAAGGAGGCCTTCGGGTCGATGAAGGATCCCGAGAAACCCGGCACGGATCCGGACCTCGGACCGGTGAAGTCTCCCGAGGGCCTGGAGACGGCGGTATTCGCTGACAATGAGGTGTCGTCGACCGATCTTTCCCTCATGACCGTGCGCCCGCTCGTCGTGAAGCCGGACACTACCGCGAACCGCATTGCCGATCTCCCGCTGGCCCTGGCGAATTCGATCATCGACCGTCGATTCGAACGCCTCGCGAAGAAGGAAAACTCCCCCATCCTGGGCGGCTCCGCTTCGCATGATGAATTTTTCAAGCATGTCGAGCTTGGTGGCATCAGCGTGACTGCAGCCGATTCCAAGTGGCAGGAGGCATTGCCCGTCCTCGAGCAGGAATTCCGCCGCGCCCTGTTGCATGGCTTCACCGAAAGCGAGTTCGCCGAGGCCAAGTCGAATTTTCTCAATGCTTACGAGCAGGCCGTGAAAAGCAAGTCCACCCGCAAGTCGGAATCGCTCGCCTCGGGCATTGCCCAGGCCATCAATGAGGACTCGATCCTCACCACGCCGGAGACCGATCTGGAAATCGTGAGAAAGGGACTCGAAGCCCTGACTCCGGAAATCTGCCACGTCGAGTTCAAGAAGCTGTGGGCAGACGTTGGCACCCACCTGATCCTGACCACCAAGGAAGCACCCGAAAGCACCAAGAGCGATCTCGCCGCCCTCTATCAGGAATCAGCAGGAAAGCCCGTCGAGGCCCCCGCCGCCGCCAAAAGCGCCGCCTTTGCCTACACCAGCTTCGGCTCGCCGGGCAAGGTGACCAGCACCAAGCAGATCGAGGACCTCGGAATCACCCAGCTCGTGCTCTCCAACAACGTTCGGGTCAATTTCAAGAAGACCGATTTCGAAAAGAACAATGTTCGCCTGCTGGCCCGCATCGGCTCCGGCCAGCTCAGCCAGCCATCCGACAAGCCCGGTCTCGACGCCTTTGCCACCTCGGTCTTCGAAGGCGGCGGACTCGGCAAGCACTCGAACGACGAGCTCCAACAAATCCTGGCCGGGAAGAACGTCGGGACTTCTCTGAAAATCGGAGAGGACGCCTTCACCCTCTCCGGTCGAACCACCCCGGCGGACATGGAACTCGAACTCCAGTTGATGTGCGCTTCCTTGACCGACCCGGGCTATCGCGAGGAGGCCCTGTGGCAGTTCCG
>JAIYDT010000205.1 GCA_027487355.1 Verrucomicrobiaceae bacterium | reverse complement strand
CATGACTCTCACCGATTCAACCAATCCAGGATCGTCGCGGCGAATTTCTGCGAGATGCCTGTTAGGGCGGACAGTTGATCGACGGTGGCTTTCCTGAGACGGGCCACGCTGCCGAATTTCTCCAGCATCAGCTTCTTCTTGTTCGGAGACATGCCGGGGCAGTCGTCGAGCAGGCTTTCCTTCATGCGGCGGCGCAGCAGGAGCGAGTTGTAGCCATTGGCAAAACGGTGGGCCTCGTCGCGGATGCGCTGGAGCAGCTTCAGCGCGCCGCGATCATGCGGGATGAGGATCGGCGTGCTGCTGCCGGGGACGAAAACCTCCTCGCGCTGCTTCGCCAGGCCGATCACCGGAAGGTCGTGCAGGCCGAGGGCATTGAGCTCCTTCACCGCCATGCCGAGCTGGCCTTTTCCACCGTCCACGATGACCAGATCCGGCAGGACGATCTTCGCGCGACCTTCGCGGGCGAGTCGTCGCTGCGCCTCGACGACGTCCTCCTGGGAAAACTCGGCATCGGGATCGGAGTCGGAGTTTTCCAACAGGATTCGCGAATAGCGGCGACGGATGACCTCGGCCATCGAGGCGAAGTCGTCCTGGCCCTGCACGGTGCGGATGCGGTAGCGGCGGTAGTTCTGGTTGTCCGGCTTGCCATCGGTGAAGCGCACCATCGAGGCGACGATGTGGTTCGAGGAAACGTTGGAGATATCAAAGCACTCCATGACGCGTGGTGGCCCATTGAGGCGCAGCGCATCGCCCAGGTCGGCGAGGTCCTCGGTGGGCTTGACGGTGGTGGGCACGCCGCGACCCCGGGTGAACTGGCGGGTCGGGTTGATGGTCTTTTCAAGGTTCAGCCAGACATCGCGGAGGGTGGCGGCCTTTTCGAAATCGAGCCGCTCGGCCGCCTTTTCCATCTCGACGCGGAGGTCGTCGAAAATGCCCTTCCTCCCCTTCCCTTCGAGGATCGCGCAGGCCTCGTCGATGCGGGCGATGTATTCCTCGCGGAGGATGCGGTGGATGCAGGGCGCGGAGCAGTTGCGGATGATGTCGGCGTTGCAGTGCTTGTAATCGGTCTCGCCGGGATCGCTGCTGCGGCAGACCCGCAGGCCGTAGCGGCGGTTGAGCCAGTTGACCGTGGCGCGCAGGGCACTGGAGTGGGGAAAGGGGCCGAAGTAGCGGGCACCGTCCTCCTTTTTCATCCGGGTCGTCTGAAAGCGCGGCCAGGGCTCATCAACCCGGATCTTCAGGAGCAGGAAGCGCTTGTCGTCGCGGAAGGCGATGTTGTAGCGCGGGCGGTAGTCCTTGATGAGCTTGCCCTCGAGGAGGAGGGCCTCGGCCTCGGAGCGGACCTCGTGGGTCTCGAAGTCGTGGATCGAGTCGATCAGCGCCCGGGTCTTGAGGTCGGCCCGCATTTTCCGCGAGGCGAGGAAATACGAGGAGAGCCGTTTCTTCAGGTCGCGTGCCTTGCCGACATAGATGATCGAGCCCAGGCGGTCCTTCATCAGGTAAACGCCGGGCTGGTGGGAAACATCGCGAAGCTTGGCCTTCAGGTCGGGCGCGGACACGCGGGCAATAGAGTCGAGGACGAGGGAAATCGAAATGGGAAATTCAGCGACGCGACTTTTTGACAGCAGACCTCCTCGCCCGGCGAGGGCGGGTGTGGATCGCTGGGCCGAGGTTGGGGATTGCAGAAGTCATCGAAACAGGCCGGCTGGCCGGGGTAGTCATGGCGTGGCCTTTTCGTCACTTGGTTTTGGGGTGATGCCGATCAGATCTTCTGGCACGCCATACTTCTCCGACCAGAGGAGATAGAAGGCGTCACTATGTCCAAAGCTGAAGTCAATCAGCTTCCATCCTTGACTCGTTCTCAGCCAAATCGCCACCGCGTCAGAGTTATCATGTGGAGGATGCTTCAGTGGCTCTCCCTTATTGTCCACAGTCGCACCGACGAAGAATGCCCAGTTCCGATACACCTTGAGACTACCGGTGAACTTGTGCTGGGGTGTGACCTTGATTCGGAGTAAATCAAAAAGCTCTTTCCGAAGAGCGGATTCAGCGGGAAGTTCCGTCGGCACTTTGTAGGGAGGGTCATAAACCTCTGCCCATTCGGCACTGCCCGGAGGAACCATCGGTTGGGACTGAGCCTGCAGGAAAGAGGTTGCAAGCGCGACGGGCATTAGTGTGACAAACAGCGATTTCATCGGATTCAGTTTCTATTCCGAGACCCTACGACTGCGACTTGAGGCAGGCGGATGGTTTCTCGATCATTTGAGGTTTGAAAGGTCATGGCATGTTCCCCTGATGGTGGCACCCTTCTTTTTGGACTCACCACTTCTCGAAGGAAGGATCCGGTTTGGGATTGACGATGGGGAGAATCGCGCCGGTGTCCGTCTTGAAGGCTTGGAGCTTGGCCTTCAGCTCGGCGACCTTTTCCGGCATCTTCTCGACGAGGTTGGTCTGCTCGCCGGGGTCCTTTGACAGATCATAGAGCTCGAAGCCCTTTTTCCAGTAGAACTCGATGAGCTTCCAGTTGCCATCCCGAACGGCGGAGGAAGGGATGCCGCCCTGGTTTCCCCAGTGCGGGTAGTGCCAGAACAGCGGGGCGCGTGAATGCTTGGCTTCCGGGTTCGTCAGCAGGTCGAGAAAACTGGTGCCGTCCTTGTGCTGGTCAGGCAGGAGATCGAGTCCGCAGGCCTGGAGGAAGGTGGGAAAAAAGTCGGTTGAGATCACCGGAGTCGCGCAAGTTCCTCCGGGCTTGATGGTCTTCGGCCAGCGGACGATGAGCGGCTCGCGGATGCCGCCCTCATACATCCAGCCTTTTCCGGCCCGGTAAGGAAGGTTGCTGGTGGGTGAACCTTCGGCGGTGGAGAGGCCGCCGTTGTCGGAGAAGAAGACGACGATCGTGTCTTCGGCGAGGCCGTTGTCATCGAGGGCCTTGAGGACCTTGCCGACGGAGCGGTCCATCTCCTCGACCAT
>JAIYDT010000490.1 GCA_027487355.1 Verrucomicrobiaceae bacterium | reverse complement strand
TGGCGGTTCTCCCGCTGGCATAGCAAAGGGACAGGCAAATTCCATTACCCCGTTGAAGAATGTTTCCGCCATACGGCTGGCTCCTATGTCAATTTTGAGGCGTTAACCGATAGAATCGGCTGGGCTTACCATCGGATCCGATATCCACGCAATCCCGCCGATACGTTCTTAACAGCGGCGAAGTGAAAGGACTCCACGTCTCAAGGTTGTCCGACACCTCGAGCGGATAGGTTTCTCCGATTTCGCCATGCACTGATACGGCCTTCTGGCCATTGATTTCGATCAGCTTCAGTTTCGCAGGCAAGGCCGCATAGGGCTGGCTCAATTGCGCCGTATTGAGGCCGGTCGCATACACACGGCCGACTGGACCCATCGCGATCGCGCTGGCGGTGTTGCCGCTGCCAAGGTAGAGCCAGCCATTGCTGCCGTCGCTATTGACCTTGCAGACCGCCATTTGAAACAGCGTGCCGGCTGCAAGGTAGGCGTTGTTTCGATTGTCCAGAAGCATCTGTGAATGGAGCAACAGGTTCTGGATGCCGTCGGCGTTCAGGTTCTGCCACACCACTCCGCCGTTGCGTTTGAACTTCACAAACGCCGCGCCGCCCGAAGTGGGAGTCGCGTAGCCGCAAGCGATCGGTAGATCGTCGCTGCCCACCTCCACTCGAAATCCCCCGAAAGGATGCGTCACGGTCCAGAGTGTCTCCCCGGCAGGATTCAGCTTCCGGAGCACCGTGCTGGCGTTGGAGATTGGCTCACCATGGACCAGATAGGAATTTCCCTCGCTGTCGCCGGCGAGATCTCCGGATGCCGTGCTGGCAATCCCGGTGAGGGTCCACACCGTCTGGCCTGTCAGGTCCAGCTTTGCATATCCATTGAAATTCCCCGTGGTGCTGCGGCAATAAACAAGAAGGGCCCGATCAGGCGAAAACTTGAAATGCTGGGCCGCGCCGATGCCCTGGCTGTCGAACCAGTTCCAGCGGACACTTCCATCGGGATTGAAGGCCTTTACCCGGGAAACCAATCCATTCGGCCCCATGCCCAGTCCCAGCACGTAGATGATGCCGTCCCCATCCACCAGACAGCGCCGCGTGCTGGATCCGTCAAAGCCGCCGTCAAACACGACCCGCCAAAGAAGACTCCCCGTAGGAGAAAATTTCATCACAATGCTGGCTGCATTCACCGGGTTGGAAAAACCGGACTTCAAGGTGCCACACACCACTAGATTGCCGGAGGGATCGCAATCGGCCCAGACGGCCTGCTCCCATTTTGTCGCGTCAGTTTGGTCGTAGCTGGCCTGCCACTGCTCAACTCCGCTGCTGTCGTGCTTGATGATCAGGATGTCTCCTGCGGGGTTCATGTCATGGCGGGCGGTAAACACATTCCCAACGCCATCCCCGGCGACGGTCACCCCGCCAGGTCCGTGGGTCCAATTTGTTGTAACCTGAGCGTTTCCCGAACCAGGCAGCACCAACAGGAGCCAGCTCAGTTTCGTCAGCGATCTCATCCACTTGCCAAAGATCTCCTGCCAGTTCCCCAAGAAACGGATGCGATCCAAAAATGCTGAAAGCGTTGCCATGAAATTGGAATGATTGAACGAAGCAATGCTGTCCCATCATTGGATCAGGAGCTACGCGTCACTTGCTGATCACACGGCAGTTTGGATGGCCATTTGTAGCAGCGCCCTTCCAAAAGGGGGCGGACATCGAGTCCCTGATTTCTAAATCACTTCCATTCTGAGCCCCCCGGAAACTTGACCCAGGCGCGAATCTGCCAAACATCATCATGTAGGAGTTGAATGGCAATTTACCTCTCCCCTGCCAAGTCCCAAGGGGTGTCGCGGGTGGCGGAGTTTAGCAGAGCGAGGTGATCCGGGAGGCCATTGATCAGCATCTGAGTCGCCCCGGTCCTCTGAATCGGCTCGGTCGTCTTCAGGCGGCGCGTGGGATTTGGAAGGATCGGGACGATCATGGTCTCAAGTAGGTTCAGCGATCTCATCTTACCCCTGAAACTCAGCGGAAAATGAGCTGCGCATCGCTTAGGAGAACGACCTGTCTGCCAGCCTCTCAGGCCTGCCCCTCAGACATTTTCAAAATGATCGCTGGTCTGGAACCGTGCAACCGCACAAGGGTTCAAGGTTGAGGTGGTTGAAATGACAGAATTTACTGTTCAGATCCTCCCGATCGAAGGTCTTCGGTTTACTGGAAATGCAGTTTCACGCGTATGAAAAAGGGCCCGATCAAACAAAAGGAAGCTTCCCGGACAAATCCTCCAAAGACATTTCCGGATCCCGCGACCTGTCGAGTCGAGACCAGCACATTCGAAGGGTGCCTTGAATGCGTGAGTTCTTGGAGGGGATTCTGTCCGCATCACATGGCTTTGGAATCGACACATTATTGCCAGCACCCGGACAAGGTGCAGTGACGCAGGTTCTGGGACAGGCGGCGACGATCCTTCACTTCCCTTTGAGCTTCGCCACCATCGCGGCATCGACATTGAAGAACTTGGTGCCGGTGGGCTGGAGCAGACCGTCGGGCTGAACCTGATACTCGAATGCCTTGAGCGGCTGGACACCCTGCACCTCGGACATCAGGTAAACCCGGATCGTCATGGCCTCCTTGCCGGTGCCTCCTTCGAGCTTCTTCACCGCGAACTGCACCTCGTTGGGGCCATCGATCGCACCACCAATCACGACCTCAGCCTCCTTGGCGTTGGCGAACTTGTGGATGCTGATCTTGTTGACCTGGACCTGGACCTCGCGCCCCGGGCAGAAGACATAGACCTTGGCGATGTATTTCGCGACCGGAGCGACCATCGACACGGGTGGCACGACGCCGGAAGGACGGGCCTCCGGGGTTTCCTCAAGGTAGTGGAGGTTCCCTGCGGCCAACTCCTTGCGGACTTCCGGCAGGATGGCCAGATTGACGAAATCCGCGCGATCATATCGCCACGCCGCGCCCTCCTGGATGAAGGAAAGCACGATCAGGTTGTCGGTGGGGGCACCCTCGACCCCGAAGTCGATCTTGCCGAAGTAGGAGGCCTTGGCGGTGGCCCCCTTCTCTTTCGCTTCGAGAAATTTCAGCCCCTGAAGGGAAGGCGGCGGAGCGGGCAGTTCGAAGATCCCAGCGGGGAAGGCGCGCTTTTCCGACCCTAGACGGTTCTGGATCTCCACTTGGCGGTAACGGGCGGTGGCGACCTGCCACGTGCGGACGTCTTTTTTCAGCATCGCATCGCGCCAGATCGCGTAGGTTTTCTCCAGCGCGGGGCGCAAGGTGTCCTGCGCGAAAACAGGACTGGCCAAGAAGGCAACAACGAAAAGGCAGGAAATCAGGCGGTTCACGAACAAAACGATTGGACAAAGTAGGCTCCACGACAACAAGGAATCCCACCGCCGATTCATTCGGGGGAGATTCCGCATGAGTAGCATTCTGCAAAAAGTGGCGCCGATCGGCGAGGCGAGGGACAAGGAGATCCTCAAGGACGGACAGGTCCACGTTTACCGGAACACTCCGCAGGGCGAGGTTCAGGCCCATCTATACTTCCCGCCAGACGGAGCGGCTGCGGAATCTAACCGCCCGGTGGTGGTGTTTTTCCATGATGGATTCTGGGACAGCGCAATGCCGACACAGTTCGTGCCGCACTGCCTGCACTTCGCCAGTCGCGGAGCCGTGGCCATCGCGGCGGAGACCCGCATTTCCTCGAAGAACGGCACCGGACCGGTGGAAGCGCTGGAAGATGCCCGTGAGTTGATCCGCTGGATTCGTCGCAACGCACAGATGCTGGGGATCGACCCGAAGAAGATCGCCGTCGGCGGAGCCGGTGGTGGGGCCTGGTTGGCCTTGCTCACCTCGATGCCGAAGGACAAGGAGATGCCGTCAGAAGACGGTGTCGAGTGCCGGGCACAGGCGGTGTTGCTATTCAGCGCCTTGCTGAACACCACGCCGAAGGGTCAGGGAGCTTCGAGGTTTCCCGATGGCAAAACGGCGAAAAAGCTCAGCCCGTCCAGCCAGGTGCGTCGCAAGCTGCCGCCGATGATCCTGTTTCACGGCAAAAATGACCGCGTGACTCCCCTTTCCGAGGCGCAGAGGTTCGCCCGCCGACTCCGCTGGCGTGGCAATGTCTGTGAGCTGGTCGATTACGACAAGGCTGACCACAGTTTCTTCAACTTCAATGTCAGTCATCTGCACTTTGAACTCACCGTCGGCGCGGCGGATCGCTTCCTGGTGGAAAGAGGGATTCTCGCCCAGGCTCCGATCGAGGAAGAGGCGCAGGGCTGATTTCCAAAAGGTCGACTGTGCAAAAGACACGGCACGGGTCGATGGTTTTGGCGTGGTCGATCGCCTTGGCCATTCTGGCGGTGGGGTTGACGTTGCTGCTGGGATTGGTTGGCAAATCGGTTTGGGAGGCCTGTCTCATGACCAATGCCGTGCAGGTCGAGGGAAGGCTGCTTTCGGTGGAACTCGGGTCACGCAAGTCACGACACCGCTCCACGAATGTGCTCTATCGGTATGAGTTTGGCGGAGTGCCTCATCAGTCCGATCGTCTGGCCCTTTTCAAGCAGACAGGCTCTTTTTACCGATCCCTTAAGTGGGACCTGGAACACAACCGGCCCATCCTGGTGTGGGTCGATCCGGACCATCCGCAGCGGGCATTCCTGGACCGGGAATTTGTGCTCTGGCCCTTCGCAGGTGGTCTGGTCTTTTCCATCGGATGGAGCTCGATGGGGCTTTACTTGATAAAAAGGTCTTGGAGAGCGACCGGGAAAAACTCAGGTGAAACGATCATCCGTAGGAGTGGGAGAAAAAGTCGTTAGATAGGGCTGTCTATCTGCTGTTGAAAGCGATCTGTCCCGTTCTCTTCAGCCCCCGGGGCATTCCCGCCTTGCATTCGGCAACAGACTCGTTAGCCCTTTGACGGTCGAATCAGATGGCTGGCTCGACAGATTCAAACCTGTTCGCGAATGAAGTCACGACTCGCTTTCCTGCTCACGCCAGTTGTTCTGGCAGCCACTGCCTGCAAAAAGGAGGTGCAGGCCCCACAACTGCCGCCTCCCTTGGTGATGGTGTCGAATCCTTTGGTGAGGGACGTGCCCTTCGTCGCGGAGATCATCGCCCAGACCGAGGCCAAGGCCAATGTCGAGGTTCGTGCACGGGTGGAAGGCACTGTGGAGAAAATCGCGTTCAGCGAGGGTTCCGAGGTCAAGGAGGGTGACCTCCTCTTTGTTCTGGACCGACAGCCGATCGAGGAGCGCCTCGCCGCCGCCAAGGGAAATCTAGGCCAGGTGACGGCGGCGTTGGCCCGCGCTAAGCTCGATGTCGAACGACTGACACCCTTGGTGGAAAAGCAGGCGGTTCCGCGCAAGGATCTCGACAACGCCAAGTCGGCGGTCGACTCCTCGGAGTCCGCCATGGAAACTGCCAGGGCCCAAGTCCGGTCGGCCGAACTGGATCTCACCTACACGGAAATCAAGGCACCGGTCAGCGGATTGATCGGCTCGAAGCAGGTGGATGTCGGCTCGCTGGTTGGAAAGGGTCAGGCCACCCTGATGGCGACCATTTCCCCACTCGATCCAATCTGGGCGAACGCGGATGTCAGCGAAGTGGCCTACCTGAACGCGGCCGACAAGTTTTCCGATCCACAGAATTCCAAGGCGGTGTTCTCGCTTCTTCAGGCCAACGGCCAGGTTCACGGCCACACTGGAAAGCTGGCCTTCGTCGATCGATCGGTCAACTCTGCCACCGGCACGCTCAAGGTGCGGGTCGAGTTTCCGAATCCGGAAAAGATCCTTCGTCCCGGCCAGTTCTGCCGACTGCGAGTGGTGGGCCGGACCGATGCCGGTGCGATCCTGCTCCCCCAGCGCGCGGTGCAGGAGCTTCAGGGACTGCACAACGTCTTCGTGGTCGATGCGAGTGGCAAGGTGAGCTTCAAGCGCGTCAAGATGGGCCGGCGGATTGGCCCGCTGTGGATCGTCGAGTCCGGTCTAACAGGAACGGACACGGTGATCATCGAAGGACTTCAGAAGGCGCGCGATGGACAACCCGTCACGCCGCAGCCGACCAAGATCGATGACGCTCCGGTTCTCGAACTGCTGGCCTCGGTTCCCGGTGCCAAAGCCGAAACTCCCTCCAACAAGTAGCATCCCGAGTTCATGGCTGACTTTTTCATCCGTCGTCCGATCGTCGCGATGGTGATCTCCATCCTGATGGTGATCGTCGGAGGCTTCGTCCTGACCCGCCTGCCGGTGTCCGAGTATCCCGAGGTGAGTCCTCCGGTGATCAACGTGACCGGAAATTTCCGAGGCGCCGATGCCGAAGCCGTGGAGGCCTCGGTGGCCACTCCGATCGAGGCGCAGATCAACGGCGTTGAGGACATGCTTTACATGAAGTCGGTGAATGCCGCCGACGGCTCGATGACACTCACTGCGACCTTTGACCTCGGCACCAGCCCGAACCTCAACCAGGTCAACGTCCAGAACCGGGCGTCGCTGGCCTTTCCTCGACTTCCTGAAGCGGTGACACGAGACGGGGTGAGCGTGAAGCGTTCGAGCCCGGACATCCTGATGATGATCGGCCTTGTGTCGCCGAAGGGGACCTACGACGCGGTCTTCCTCTCGAACTATGCCACGATCAACCTGATCGACGCCATCGCCCGTGTGAAAGGCGTGGGCGACGTCAAGAATTTCACCGCCCAGGACTATGCCATGAGGCTATGGATCGACCCGGACCGTCTGGCTTCCCGCGGCCTGACACCTTCCGACATCATCGGGGCTGTTAGAGAGCAGAACGTTCAGGCGGCGGCAGGCCTGGTGGGAGCCGAGCCGGCGAAGAAGGGACAAGAGTTTCAATACAACGTCGTGGCCAGCGGACTGTTGAAGGACCCGAAGGAGTTCGAGGAGATCATTGTCCGCTCGAATCCCGACGGCTCGCAGGTGAAAGTGAAGGACGTCGCGCGGATCGAGATGGGCGCGCAAACCTACAAGAGCACGGCTCGCGTTGGCGGCGCACCGGCCGCGGCGCTGGGCATCTACCTCGCTCCCGGGGCCAACGCCCTTTCCACGGCGGATGCGATCAAGAAGGAACTCGCCCTGATGGAGCAGCGTTTCCCTCCCGACATGCAGGCCCAGGTCACGCTCGATTCCACGCTGCCGATCAAGGCTTCGATGGAGTCGATCGTTCACACGCTTTTTGAGGCGGTGATTCTGGTCATCATTGTGGTGTTCATTTTCCTCCAGAGTTTCCGCGCCACGCTGATTCCGATGCTGACCGTGCCGGTGGCCCTGCTGGGGACTTTCATGGTGTTCCCGCTGCTCGGGTTTTCGGTGAATACCCTGACGCTCTTCGGGCTCGTGCTGGCGATCGGCATCGTGGTCGATGACGCCATCGTGGTGGTCGAGGCGGTGATGCATCATCTCGAGCACGGCGCGACTCCGGTCGAGGCAACCAAGAAGGCGATGAAGGAGGTGTCAGGACCGGTCATCGCGATCGCCCTGATCCTCTGCGCGGTCTTCGTGCCGGTGGCCTTCATGCCCGGACTGACTGGAACGCTCTATCAGCAGTTCGCCATCACCATCGCGGCCTCGGTCATCTTCTCCGCCATCAATGCCCTCACGCTGAGTCCGGCCCTCGCGGCGCTACTGCTCCGTCCGCCGAAGCCCCAGAAGGGACCACTTGGCATGTTCTTCCGCGGATTCAACAAGGGCTTCGATGCCATCACCTCGGGATACACCGGAGTGGTTGGTTATCTGGTGCGGCGTTCGGCGCGGACGATGTTGCTGCTCGTGGCGGCCGTGGTCGGGATCGTGTTTCTCGGCAAGGCGGTTCCCGGTGGCTTTGTCCCGGACGAGGACAAGGGCTATTTCTTCATCTCGGCGGAGCTTCCGAATGCCGCTTCGATGCAGCGTTCCGAAGCGGTCGGGGCGAAGATCGAGCAGATCCTTGCAAAGACCGAGGGCATTGACGCCTACGTGAACATCTCCGGCTTCAGCATCATGAGCGGAGTCGCCTCGCCGAACTCGCTGACCTTCTTCGTCAGCTTGAAGGACTGGAAAGAGCGCACCACACCGCAGACCCACGTCAAGGGCATCATCCGGAATCTAACAGGCCAGTTCATGCGGATCCCTGAAGCCCGGGCCCTCGCCTTCGGTCCGCCTTCCCTCCCCGGCTATGGAAGTGCTTCAGGCTTCACCTTCGAGCTCCAGGACCGCGCCGGTGGATCGGTGCAGGAACTCGCGATGATGTCGGAGAAGTTTTTCATGGAAGCTTCAAAGCGGCCCGAATTGACACGCCTTTATACCGGCTTTCGACCCTCGGTGCCGCAGATCAAGGTCGATCTCGATCGGGAAAAATGTCGCAAGCTTGGGGTCAATGTCAGCGACGTCTTCAACACCCTGCAGGCCTATCTTGGCGGTGCCTATGTGAATGACTTCAACCGCTTCGGCCGTGTTTATCGGGTCTTCCTGCAGGCCGAACCCCAGTTCACCAGCAAGCCCGAGGACATCCGGAAATTCAACGTCCGCAACAAGGATGGGCTGATGGTGCCGCTCGATACCCTCGTGAACGTCTCTGCGACGGGCGGTCCGGCCTTCACCACCCGCTACAACCTTTTCCGAACGACCGAGATCACCGGTGCTCCGGCTCCTGGATACAGTTCGGCGCAGGCAGTGGCTGCCATGGAAGAAGTGGCGAAGCAGGTGCTTCCCTCCAACTTCGGCTATGAGTGGACCGGGCTGACCTATCAGGAGAAGAAGGCCGAGGGTCAGGCGGTGTTCATTTTCGGACTCGCGATCGTGTTCGTCTTCCTCCTTCTGGCGGCGCAGTATGAAAGCTGGTCGCTGCCCTTCAGCGTGCTGCTCGCGACCCCGCTCGTGGTCCTCGGCACTTATCTTGGCCTGCTGATGCGTGGCTTTGAGAACAACGTCTATGCCCAGATCGGCATCATCATGCTGATCGGTCTCGCGGCCAAGAACGCCATCCTGATTGTCGAGTTTGCCAAGATGGAGTTCGACAACGGCAAGCCCTTCATCGAGGCCGCCATCCTGGGGGCCAAGCTCCGTCTCCGACCGATCCTGATGACCTCCTTCGCCTTCATTCTCGGTGCCGTCCCGCTGGCCATCGCCGCGGGATCAGGTGCCGAATCGCGAAAGGTCATGGGCACCGCCGTGGTCTTCGGGATGGGCATTGCCACCCTCATCGGAGTCTTCATCATTCCGGCCTGTTATGTCTTCGTGATGAGACTGAACGGATCGGGAAAGAAGAAACCGACCGACGAGCAAGCCCCTGAACCTGCTGATCTGCCGCAGGGTGAGACCCCGGCCCACGGATGAACGACCACGACCGCTTTTCATGAACTCCATTTCCCTCAAAGCCGGCCTTGTTTCCCTGCTCCTGCTGCCCGGTTGCATGCTCGGCCCCGACTACTCACGCCCGAGCACCGGAGCCAACTCGTTCTTTCGCTTCGGAGGCTCCTCGGGCTCCAACTCGAAGACCTTCGGTGATCTCGACTGGCGTTCGGTCTATCGCGATCCAGCCCTTCGCGATCTGATCGAGGAAGGCCTTGCCAACAATCAGGACCGCAAGGCTGCCGCCGCGAGGGTGATTCAGGCTCAGGCGAACCTGGCCTCGGTCCGTTCGAGATTGGTTCCGAGCATTGGAGTCGGATACGGCGGCGAGTTGGGAGACGTGACCAACAAGATCAATCCCGCGCTTTCCGGTGACTACGAGTCGCATGGAGCCGCGCTCACGATGTTCGACTACGAGGTGGATTTCTGGGGAAAGATCCGTCGTTCGAATGAAGCGGCGAAGGCCCAGTTGCTCGCCTCGGAGGAAGGCGA
>JAIYDT010000211.1 GCA_027487355.1 Verrucomicrobiaceae bacterium | reverse complement strand
TTCAACGACCTTGTTCATGACGGGAGTTCTAGGTCCGTCATGCTGGCAAGCCAAGCTGGATTTCAGTGGTTGGAAGGTTTGAGTCGCTCGGATTTCAGGTTCAGATTCTCAGATTCAAGGGTCCAGGGGAGGGCTTGGGCTCGGGGTCCCTACAGCGGTCCGTGAAGGATTGTTCGCTGGCCATGGTGATGGTGGGTTGGTATCGGTGAATGGAGAGGAGAAATCAGCCCCGCAACCCGTCACGAGACCGCTTTTGCCCTATTCGGCGATGCCCAAGCCAAATCATCGGGTCTATGGCAAGAGAGAACGTGTATTTCCCAAAGGTTGACAAGCCTTTCCCAAGGGTTGACGAGCCTTTCCCAAGAGTTGACGAGCCTTTCCCAAAGGTTGAAGAGCCTTTCCCAAAGGTTGAAGAGCCTTTCCCAAAGGTTGACGAGCCTTTTTCAAAGGTTGAAGGGCCTTTCCCAAAGAATGAAAGAGCTTTCCCAGAAAATGAAGCAGCTTTCCCAAGGAGCAAAGGAGGTCTCCCAATAGCTAAAAGGGCATTTCCAGAAATTAGAGAGCCATTCCCAACCTGAAATGCATCTGACCTTTTCCCGGAACGTAAGATGATTTTCTGAAACGGTAAATTCCAGAAGCGGCGGAGAAACCCATTTTGCTGGCAAAGTATAGATTTCGACCGGGAAAGCTGGCCCTGACCCTGTGGCCATGAGGAATGGAACTGTGGTTGATGTTCTCGATGGACCCGACCGCGAGAGTTTCCTCAGAGGGCGGATGTTCGGATGCGCGACAGCCTGTCTGTCCCGTGATGACGAATTTCCTCTACGCCGAACGATTGAGGCCATCCGTGACGGCCGGAGGCTTGAACTCAATCTGAAAGCTTATCGCTGTCGGCTTGAACCGTCGTCGGGTCTGGTTGGATCGGCGTCAGAGCGGTTCACATCAACCTTCCAAAGTGCAAAGGCAAGGAGGTTGGCGATGCCGCACCAAACGGCAGCAACAACATAAACGACGCGACGTCGAGAAGCGTATGCCTCCATGACACTCTCGAAGGCCAGAACTGGAGCAGCCGAAGAATTGGTCGGTGCAACCTCCATCAAGACATTACCTTCCGCCTTGGCCGAAAAGAAAATCTTGATCTCAGCATCTTGTGGAAACCTGCTGAAGAGATCGAAGATTGGCTCACGCTCAGGATCACGATGGAAGAATCGATCTCCTGTTGGATTCTGTATCCAAAGCTCAAAATGATCTGAATTCTTTCTTCCTTTCTTCTCTTCGATCCATACCCGAGCGGGTCTGAACGTCTGTTGGGCAAAATCGGCCCTGGTCTGACTTGGGTCAGGGCTGAAGGCGCGGGCGACAAACACGATCAGGATCGGAATACCCCATGCCAGCAGGAGATACTTGATGAATGTAGGGATGTGCATCTTCTTTTGCCAACAATGAGTGGCGGCCCTGGCGACGAAAAGCTCCGATTTCAAGTAGGAAGTTGCCGCCGATTGCCACTCACTTCTTGTTGACTGAATCTCCTTTTGGGAGCTCCCGCATGCCGATCAGCGCCCATAGAGTCGCTTCTTTTCCGCACTGAACCATTCCGCAAGCTCGGCAAGTTGCTTCTTCTGCCCATCGGTCAAGTCGAACATCGGGTGATCCCACTTCGTCAATTTCAGAAACACTTTCCACTTCCCATCCTGCTTCATCAGATAGGCAGGGTCGTAATCGGGACGGTCCTTGTTGCCATCAGTGAAGGTGATCACCGCAAAATCACCGATCGCCTTTGCCGAACCTGAAACCGGGGTGATGACAATTTTACCCGCTTTCGCGCCCTCAGAGTACTTCGCGGTGTATTGTTCGATCGCCTCAGCTGGAATCGTCTTGAACTTGGCGGTCAGATCCTTCGCCGCAGCAAGATCGCCCTTCTTCAGTGCTGAATCATAAGCCACCAGCGCAGCAGTGGGTGCAGCAAGTTCGGCGGCCTCATTCGCTGAAGCGGAATTCGTGACGATGGCAAAAAACAGGGATGTGGCGATGGTGGCCAGTTTGGTCATGGTGTTTGGTTACGTCAAAGATTTGGCAGGGCGGGTCATGAATGTCCGGAGCGAGGCGAACGAGGTACGTTATGCGGAGCAGTCGTCCGGACGCCGAACGCCACGTTGTGCCCATCAGGAGCCCAGACAAGACTCTCTGCAAATGAACCTGACTCCAGATCGGGATGCTTGGCTGACGACAGAAGAACCTCGCCTCTGCGACCAACGATCTGAAAATGATGATCTGGAGCGGCGGAGTCGCCGATGTTCCTGACTGTGATCGAGCCATCTGGAGACGAATGGGCGGCGCTGTCTTCGATCGCACTGCTTGTGGCTAGTCCGGCGAAGATGACGAAACGCACCATGGGAAAGAACCTCTTCATTCGGTGACGAATGGATAGTCCATCCACGGCGGGGAAGGAAGCCTGAACTTCAATTGAAGCGTAACCCGCCAACGGATGAGCCAGCTTGTGCAGTGCCCCCTCCAAGGCTGGACACCCTTCAGGGATTCTCAGGCTGTGGATCTGCGTAGATGCGCCGGGAACGCCCCCCTCACAACTCCAAATCCTGAAACACAAACCACGAACATCACGAAATATCACGAAAATCATGGAGGATCGAATCACATCGGACTCATTCAGCTGATGAATCCGAAGATGGCGACAATTGCCTCCCCTTTCGTGCCTTTTTGTGACTTTCGTGGTTTCTCATTTTCCCCGTATGGTTCAGTCAGTCACGAGTGGCGAGGTAGATCCCAATTCCTACAGCTGCGAAAACCATCATCCCGACCAAACATGTGCATTCCGCCTTGAGGGCCCGAGCTTGCCTCGGACGATGAAGCCAGATGCTCCAATCGATCTGGTGCCACTTCCTCTTGCTTCGGTTCTTCTCGTTGATGGATGCCAGTGGTGCCAGGCGTATCGCTCCCAATGTGACCGCCTTCAGCAGCAAGAAGCCCGTCCAGTAGGTCAGGCCATAGAACAGAAGTTCAAGGATGGGGCGGAGGATTGCTTCTCCTATGACTTCTCCGAGTGGCATTCAGTTTCTTCAGCGGGCGTTGGATGTGACTTCGTCGCGGCATTCAAGTGATCCGGTAGAGTTGAATGAGAAGCAACTCCGCCATTGACATCCATGCCTTGTTAGCCTGGCGGAGTTGGTTCTCCGGCGCTTGGCGCAGATCCGGCCTCCACGGTGATTGCCGATCCAGTTGAATATCGATAGGTGAGCCTGCCGTTCCGGAGGGAGACAACTTCCGGGAACTCAGAGTCCATGCCGCCCGTGGCTCCGGTGGCTCGCTCTGGAAGCAGGAGGTAGGAATGGACGAATGTCGTGGGGCCATCAGGACGGATCCAAATGTAATTGGTGCATGGCCCACAATCGTTGGGAATCGTCTCCTGGATGACCAGTGCCTCGGACTTGGAGTCCGGAAGCACCTTGATGTAGTGGGTCGGTGCTCGATGGTTCACAGTCTCGAAACCATCGGTGCTGTGCGCACTGCTCACCATCAATCGTCCACTGCTACCCAGGCGAATTGGAATCACCTCATAGCGTGATGCAGTTTTCCGACCTCCGAGGGATCGCGACCCTGCGAGAAAGCGCACGGTGAAACGCTCAGTCCCCCACGAACTCGGACTCGTGGGAGCGGCAAGTCGGGGCTTTGAGGCGCATCCGCCAACGAGAAAGGCCAAAAGGAGCAAGATGATGCGGGAGAGCATTCTTTTCGTCTGCACTTGAAATTGTTTGGCAAATGAATCTGCGAAATGAAAGCCGGAATCCAACAAGGGGCGTTGTCGCCGGATGCCGCGAGCGGCTGGTTCACTTTGGTTCCCGTTCGTCTGTAGCTTCGATGATTCCAATCACATGGTTCGATTCGCGCGTCGAAGGGGAATGCGGACTGCTCCCTCATGGACTGATGGCTTTTGTTGAAACGCCACCTCGATTGCCTGC
>JAIYDT010000528.1 GCA_027487355.1 Verrucomicrobiaceae bacterium | reverse complement strand
CCCGAGCTCGCCCTCGAACTCGAAAAGGACGGCTACGAATTCCTCAAGGAAGACGCCCTAGCCCCAGCCTAATCTGTCTCCAGTTTAGTCATTAGGATTTAGTCATTAGTCATTTCTCCCACCATGTCCTACGAAGCCACCAGCGCGATCGACGCAGAAACCCGCGAAGCGATCGACATCGACCGCAGCAAGGGCGATTTCCATTTCCCGGAGCGCCACAAGTTCGATGCCGGACGCGGGCTCAACGAGAAGACGATCGACTACATCTGCGACGTGAAGAACGACCCGCAGTGGGTCCGTGAATTCCGCCACAAGGCCCTGCAGGTCTTCCGCGACAAGCCGATGCCGACCAACTGGGCCACCAAGGACCTGGAGAACATCGACTTCGACATCATCCGCTACTACCTCTCCGACGGTGAAAAGCCGAAGCGCTCGTGGGACGACGTGCCGCCGGACGTGCTTGAAACCTTCGAGCGGCTCGGCATTCCCCAGCAGGAGCGCGCCTTCCTTGCCGGCGTCGAGGCCCAGTTCGACTCCGAGGCTGCCTACTCGAACATGAAGGAAGAGCTCACCAAGCTCGGCGTCATTTTCGTCAACTCCACCGAAGGCCTCAAGGAGCACGAGGAGATCTTCCGCCCCTGGTTCGGCAAGGTCATCCCGACGGCTGACAACAAGTTCTCCGCCCTCAACAGCGCGGTGTTCTCCGGCGGATCGTTCATCTACATCCCGAAGGGTGTGAAGCTGAAGCAGCCGCTTCAGGCCTATTTCCGCATCAACTCGGAGAACTTCGGCCAGTTCGAGCGCACGCTGATCATCGCCGATGAAGGTGCCGAGGTGATGTACATGGAAGGCTGCACCGCCCCGAAATTCGAGACCGCCACGCTGCACTCCGCCGTGGTCGAGCTGGTCGCGCTGAAGGGCGCGAAGATCCAGTATGTAACCGTGCAGAACTGGTCGTCGAACGTCTTCAACCTCGTCACCAAGCGCGGCCTCGCGATGGAGGACGCCGAAGTCCGCTGGATCGACTGCAACATCGGCTCGCGCCTGACGATGAAGTATCCCGGCGTCATCATGAAGGGCGAGCGCGCCCGTGGTGAGGTCATCTCCATCGCCCTTGCCAACAGCGGCCAGCACCAGGACACCGGCGCGAAGATGATTCACGCCGCCAACAACACGACCTCGAACGTCGTGTCGAAGTCGATCTCCGTCGGCGAAGGGCGCTCAACCTATCGCGGTCAGGTCCACATCCCGAAGCACCTCAAGGGCTGCAAGAACAACACCGAGTGCGACGCCCTGCTGATCAACACCCGCAGCCGCACCGACACCTACCCGGCCATCACTGTCCGCGGCAACCAGCACGCCACCCAGCACGAGGCCAGCGTCTCGCAGGTCTCCGAGGACATGCTGTTCTACATGCAGCAGCGAGGCCTCAGCGAAGGCCAGGCGATGTCGCTCGCGGTCAATGGTTTCATCAACGACCTCGTCCGTGAGTTCCCGATGGAATACTCCGTCGAGCTCAAGCGCCTGATCGACCTGGAGATGGAAGGCAGCGTCGGCTGAACCCTCCTTAACCAAGCTTTGCCATGAACCCTCCCTCTCGCTCCGATTGGAAAATCCGCACCTTCGATTCCTTCGAGGAAGCGGAAGCTTCCGAGCGACGTGAGCGGGCGGAAATGACCGGAGAACAGCGGCTGCGCATCACCGAATCCCTCAGAGCAATCCACTATGGCTATGCAGAATCTGGAGTTGAGCCGCGACTTGAGAGAACTCTTAAAGTGCTTCCTGTCTCATGAAGTTCGATTCCTCATCATCGGTGGTCATGCAGTCAGCTATCACGGATACCCCAGATTCACCAAGGATCTCGACCTTTGGATTGATCGCAGCGAGGACAATGCCGTCCGCGTCGTTGAGGCTCTTCGGGATTTCGGATTCGATTTCGAAGGCCTTTCTCCGGAAATGTTCACCCAGGAAAGCCGCATGACCCAGATGGGACGCGAACCCAATCGGGTGGACCTCCTCCACACGATCAAGGGTGTCGAGTTCAACGAATGTTACCCACGCAGCCAAAGAGCGATCATCGACGGAAGCCCCATTCCCATCATTTCAAAACCTGACCTCATCCTGAACAAACTGGCGACCGCCCGCCCTCAAGATCTCGCCGACGCCGATCAGTTGCAATAACCCGGCCCATTCACTTCCTCCCATGCCCGCCGTTCTCGACATGCCTTCGATTCTCGATTCCGCCCCGGAGACCCCCGCGTCCTTCCCCGCCTGGCTTGCCGAGCGCCGCCGTGCGGCCTGGCAGCGCTTCCTCGAAACTCCGGCTCCCAAGCGCGGTGACGAGCCCTGGCGCTTCTCCAGCCTGAAGCAGCTCGATTTCAGCAGCTACTCGCGGAAGGAAGCTTCCTCCACCGCATCGTGCATCGAAGGATCGACCGGCCTTGAATCTCCGACTGCGAAATTCGTTTTCGTGAACGACAGCCTCGTTCATTTCGATTCCAGCCTGCCCGCCTCCGTGGTGTGTCTTCCTCTCGATCAAGCGGCCGTTTCCCACAGCGATCTCGTCCAGGCCCACTTCATGAAGCAGGAGCCCCGGCTCGGCTCCGCGAAGTTCGCCGCGCTCCATGAGGCGAACGTTTCCTCCGGCCTGTTCATCCACGTGCCGGACAACGTCGAGGTCGAAGGAGCGATCGAGGTCCACCACTGGATCGAAGGTTCGGAGACCGCCATCTTTCCACACACCCTGATCGTCACCGGGGCCAACTCGCGTGTCCGCGTGATCGATGTCTTCCACTCCGCTGACGATTCCTCGAAGGGCCTGGCAATCGCGGTCAACGACTTGATCGCCGGTCCGGGCTCGAAGCTCGACTACGTGGCCATCCAGGCTTTCAACGAGAGTACCAAGGTCATCCAGATCAACGAGACCAGCGTCGCCCGCGATGCCTCCGCGATCGGCTTCATCCTCAACACCGGCGGCTCCTGGGTCCGCAACGAATCGCTGTCGCGCCTCGAAGGCGAGGGCGGCCGCTCCGACATGCTTTCCGCCAGCATTCCCGCGCACGGCCAGGAATACGACCAGCGGACCTTCCAGCACCACGTCAAGCCCGGTGCCTACAGCGACCTGCTCTACAAGAACTCGCTCTACGACAAGTCTCGTACCATTTTCTCCGGCCTGATCTTCGTTGATGAAGGTGCCCACCGCACCGACGCCTACCAGACCTGCCGCAACCTCTTCATGAGCGACGATGCCGAGGCCAACTCGATGCCCGGGCTGGAAATCAACGCCGACGACGTCAAGTGCTCCCACGGCAGCACCTCGTGCCAGATCAGCGAGGAAGAGATCTTCTACCTCCGCGCCCGCGGCATCGATCCGGCCCGTGCCCGTCAGCTCATCGCAAGGGGCTTCTCGGTGGAGGTCGTCGAACGCATCGGCCACGAAGCGACCGAGGAACTCGTGCTGAAGTTCATCGACGAGAAATACACCCACATCGACGGCTGCACGGCCTGATGGTTTGTGACCCTCCGCGATCCGATGCTCCAGGGTTCGGATCCCTCCCTTTGGAATTGGATTTCCCGTCACCGCATGCGCCCGATCGCCCTTCTCGTCCTCTCCTGCCTCCTTGCCCATGCCGCCCCGGACACCAGCGTGCTGGATGCCTGGCTGAAGCGGCAGACCTCGATCAACACGCTGGAAGCCGACTTCGTGCAGGAGCGGCGGCTGCCCTCGCTGAAGCAACCGGTGAGCACACCCGGCAAGCTGGTGATGCAGAAGCCGGACAAGCTGCGCTGGGAGCTGGGAAATCCAATCGAGACGCTGGCGGTTTCCGATGGCACCACGATGACCCTCCTGCAGGCCTCCGACAAGAGCGCGCGACAGGTGGCCAAGGACTCCCCGCAGGCGAAGCAGTTCTCCTTTCTCGGCGGCAGCGCGCTGTCCTCGCCGGAAGCCTTCCGCGAGGCCTTTGATATCACTGACTCGCGCATCACCTCGGGCATCCATCAGTACACACTACAACCCAAGGAGCGCCGGATGAAGGCGAACGTGCCGTGGGTGTTTCTCGACATCGATCCGTCGACCAACGAACTCCGCGCGCTTGAGCTGGAAATGAAGGACAAGTCCCGCATCCGGACCGTGTTCAGCAACACCAAGCTGAATGGCAAGCTGCCCGCCTCGGCCTTTCAGGCGGACCTGAGCGGCTATCAACTGAAATGACCCCACCCGGCAGTCCTGCCTGGTGAGGTCATGAAGGTTTCATGGGGGTCGAACCCGGCCCTTTCTCAGGGAACGGTGACCTTGAGGCGGGCGAAGCGGGCGGGATCGCCGGTCGGAATGGTGTAGATCACCGAGGAACCGGTGTCATTGACTCCGGTGCTTGCTGTGTTCCAAGTGCTCAGATCCGTGGAGGTCTGAACGACGTAGGTGGCGACCGCCGTGGGATCCTTTGGCCAGGTGATGGAACCACCGCTGAGCGCCGGGTTCACGGTGAAGGAGGAGCCGGTCTGACCCATGAAGTACTCGACGCCGTTGAGCACCCCGTCACCGTCCGTATCGACGTTGGCAGGATCGCCACCCACGTTGGTGGACGCCCAGCTCGTGTATCCGGCGGCCGTGGCCGTGAGGGTGACCTTCGAGGCATCCGTGTAGCTGATCGTGAAGGTCTTCGTGCCGATCGTCACCGTGGCCCCTTCGGCATAGCCGGTGAAGGTGCCGCTGAGCGAGCTGCCGGTGTAGTCGATGATCGTCAGCTTGGTTCCGGCGGTGATCGTGCCGCTACCGAGGTCGGAGAACGAGACGGCCGTGGTGCCGATCGACACCGGGCCCGTGGAAACCAGCTTGTCGGCGGTGACTGTGGAGCTGTTGATCTCGACCTTGAAGGTGGAGCCGTTGCTGAAGGTCGTGCCGGCGGCGCTCATGGTGCCGACGGTGGTGCCTGGAGAAAGCGTGGCACCGCTGGAGACGGTGAAGGCGGATCCGGAAGCTCCGGTCCCGGCGAGAGTGCCGCCATTGACGGTGGTGGCACCGGTGTAGGTGTTGGTACCGGTCAGGGTCAGGGTGCCGGCTCCGGACTTGGTCAGGCCATTGCCGGTTCCGGTGATGCCGAAGCTGGCGCTGGCGCTGAAGCCGTTGGTGTCGATCACGCCGCCGCCCGTTCCGAGGATGATCCGGGTATTGGTCGTGAGCTGGGCGACATCGGCCCCGAGTTTCAACGTACCTCCGCTGGCCAAGGCAAGCTGACCGAAGCCGGTGGTGGTGGTGGTCTGCTCAAATCCTGCGGATGTGGTGAGGGTGCCTCCAGTGACATTCAGGAAGGCACGGGCAAAGTTGCCCTCGGCTCCATTGAGTTTGAACGTCGAAGTTCCGGTGTAGGTGAAGCTGGCTCCGGTGAGGACGTTCATGGTGGCATCATAGCCCCCTTGTCCGTTGACGCTGGAGTTTCCGGACTGGGACCAGGTGGAGCCGCTGTTGAGGTTCAAGACGCCTGGGCGTCCGACATAGAGGGCTCCGGCATTGGTGACCGATCCATCAATGTTCAGGGTCTGGATGAAGGTTCCCGATGCGCTGGTATTCCCAACCTGCACCGTCTTTCCGGACGCGACCGAAAGCGATTTCCCGGCTGGAAGATTGACCGTCGTGGCGGCGGCGGAAGTTGGTCCGACGATCAGCCCGCCGGTGAAGCTGGGCGTGCCGTTGAAATTGAGCGTGCCCCCATTGGCGGGGACGGTGATCCCACCGGTTCCTGACACCATGCCGTCGAGATTAACCGTCTGCCCGCCGGGATTGACTGTGACCGTTCCATCGGTGGTGATCTCACCGGTCCAGGTGGCGGTTCCGCCTCCGGTGTTCGAAAGCGTGGCCCCGCTTGCGAGGGCGACGGGGGTGGCGATGGTACGGACGCCGTTGGTTCCGATGGTCGCGTTGTTGGCCACCGAAATCGAACCGGTGGTTCCGCCGAAGGCGTTGTCGCTGTTTTCCGCAACGATGCTTCCGGCGTTCACCTGGATCGTGATTGGGGTGGCCGAGGCATCCCCGCGGAGCGAAACCTGGCTGGCCCCGACCTTGGTCAGCGTCTTGCCATTGCCGGTGATGAGTCCGCCGACACCGTTGGCCAGACCGATGTCGAAACGGCCAGACCCGCCGACGGTGGCGTTGTCCAGCAGTTCAAGATTCAGGATGCCGGCATTCGAGGCGATGCTGGTGGAGCTGGAGTTCACCAGCGCACCAAGGCCGTCACCGGTGCCGGAGATCTTGAAGCTGTAGGTGCGGGCGGTAGGAGATTGCCCGTTCAAGTCGATCTGGCCTCCGCTGTTGACCGTGACGATCTTCGCCCCGGAGGTGCTGCTACCGAGCGCGGCGGCATTGCCCAGGATGAGCTTGCCCGCGTTGACCGTGACATTTCCGGTGTAGGTGTTGGGCGTGGCGAGGGTCACACTTGCACTGCCGGATTTGGTGAGGCCAGTCGGCCCGGCGATCACGCCGGCACCGGTGAGGTTGTAGTCGCTGGCAGAGTTGTTGAACGTGATGCTGGAGGGATTCACGGTCCCGGCGAGAGTCGGCGCGAACGAGGTGGCGCTGTCATTGAAAGTGACGGCATCGAGTTCGAAGTAGCTGTCCACGGCGGGAGTGCTGTTCTCCCAGTTGGCCGTGGTGTTGATGTCCCAGGCGGCCGAGGAATTCCCCTTCCAAACCAGACTGCCGCTGGAGATGGAAACCGTGACCGCGTTCGGATTGGTGGTGGTGTCGAAGACCGGGGATCGATAGCCCGCGAGGGAGAAGTTGGAGGCGGTGGCCGAAGTCCCTCCGTGATTGATCAGTGTGTAGGTCCCGACGGCCGACGGGGCCGGGCTGAGGGTCACTGCGGTGACGGTGCCAGGTTCCGCCACATTCAGCGTGCCGGTGACAGTGAGGGCTCCTGAGGTGACGGGGTTGATGATGAGTCCGGCGCCCTTTCCAACGGCTCCGAGCGTGAGGTTGCCAGCGATCGAACCCTCGCCGTTCAGCGTGGCCGCATAGCTGGTGCTGGAAACATTCACGGCTCCTCCGAGCGAACCGGTCAGGTTGAGGGTACCCTGCGAGACGGTGGTGGCACCGACGAAAGCCGAACCATTTCCCGAATAGGTGAGGGTCCCGGTGAAGGAGGCCGAGGTGGTGGCGTTGATCTCCAGATTGTTCGTTCCGGTGAGGGAACCGGAAATGGTGCCGGAGCCCGAGTATGGGCTGATGCGCGCATCCGCCGTGAGGGTGACCGGTCCGGTGATGTTGGCACTGCCGGTGATGCGGAGCGCCCCGAGCTGACCTGCGGTTTCGGTCCAACCGTTGCCGGCGATGTTGAAGGCGTTCGGGTAGGTTCCACCGTTCAGGAAGGCCTGGCCACCGGAAGCGACATTCACGTTGGCGGCCGCTCCCAACTGATTGGCAGTGGTGGAGGAGACCCGCGCCCCGGACTCGACCGACAGGGTGCCGGTCAGGGATGAGTTGTTGCCGGTGAGGGTGTACGAGGACTGATTGGAAGTGCCGGTGCCCTTGAAGGCCAGGGTGCCGGGGCCGGAGAAGGCATTCGAGAGCGTGGGAGTGTCACTGCGGAAATAGCGGAGGGTGCCGGGGCTCGTCACAACGGCTGCTCCTGGCAGCATGCCCGCCGTTCCACCGCTGCCGACCTGCAGGGTGCCATCATCCACGAAGGTCGATCCGTAGGTGTTGGTGCCGGTGACGGTCAGGGTGCCGGTGCCCTGCTTTCCGAGGTAATTGCCGGAGCCGCTGACCACACCGCTGAAGACAACGTCGGAGTTCGTCGTGACATCAAGTCCGGAAGCCAGGGAGACCGCTCCGGAAAGGGTCAGGATTCCGTTGTCGGTGGCATTTCCGAGTGTGGCTCCGTTGTTGAAGATGATCGCGTTCGGAATGCTGATGGCGGTGGTGTCCCTGCTGGACAGGGTGCCTCCATTGATCGTGAGGGCGGCGGTTCCGAGAGCGGCGGCATCGCCGACCCTGAGGGTGCCGTCATTGAGGGTGGTGCCGCCCGAGTAGCTGTTGGCGGAGGCGAGGGTTGCAATCGCCGAACCGTCCTTCACCACGGAAGTCAACCCGGTGATGGCACCGCCGGAGATCGAGTAGTCGCGGCTGCTGTTGTTGAAAGTCACGCTGCCAGGTGCCACCGTGCCAGTGACGGTGATGGACTGGTTGGATGCGGGCGTGTCATCAAAGGTCACATTGTCCGCCGTATAGAAGACGTCACTGCCCACCCCATTGAGCCAGTTGGCGGCCGAGCCCGTGGCCCAGGTGGAGGATGCTGCGGCATTGTTCCAGATCAGGGAAACGGCATTCCCGATCGTGAGTGTGATCTCACTGTTGGTGCCGCTGCCAATGTTCAGCGCCGCTCCCCGATAGTTGGCGGACAAATTGGCGGCGGATCCGGTGAGGGTGCCGGTGTATTTCAGGATCGTGTAGGTGCCTGCCGGAGGCTGGTTCGCGAAGACGATCGGCGTGACTCCGTTGAGGGTGACGTTCGTCGCGGTGTAGGCGGCAGTCGGCGTGGAGGCATCCGGAAAGAGTTTCGCTCCCGTCGAGGATCCGAT
>JAIYDT010000352.1 GCA_027487355.1 Verrucomicrobiaceae bacterium | reverse complement strand
TGTCCCTCGGCCACGTCGTTGAGCGGCGTGCCGGTGCCGTGGGAATTGATATAGTCGATCTCGGTGGGGGAAAGCCCCGCCATTTCGCAAGCGGCGACCATCGTCTTCAAGGCCGCATCGCCCGCCGGATGTGGCTGGGTGAGGTGATGGATGTCGGTGGCGGCTCCGTAGGCCAGGATTTCCGCGATCACCCGGGCCCCGCGTGCTTTTGCGGAAGCGAGTGATTCGACCACCACGAATCCCGCCCCTTCGCCGAGCGCCAAGCCATCGCGCGCCACGTCGAAGGGCCGTGGAATGCCGGAGGGACTGAGGGCTTGAAGCGTGTCGAAGCCTGCAAACACGAGCTGGCAGAGCGCATCGTAGCCGCCGGCGAGGACGCGTTCTGCCTTTCCGGAGCGGACGAGATGAAAGGCGTGTCCGATCGCGTTCGCCCCGGAGGCGCAGGCGTTGGAAATGATCCGCAATGGACCCCGAATGCCAAGCCGTTCCGCCAGCCCCACCATCTGTTGCTGCGGTTGATAGGTTTCCACCCGCATGAACTGACCACGGCGGCGATTCGGAGTTGCCACGGCCTGCTTGAAATAGTCCTCGCCGAGGGGCATCGCCGCCGCCGAGGTGCCGATCATCATTGGCATCGAGCCACCGGAAAGACCCGCCATCGCCATCGCCTCCCGCGCCGCCATCCAGGCCATGCGGGTGCCCCGGTCCATGCGGCTCCAGGTTTTCGCGCTGATGCGCGGGTCGGGTGAGGAGGTCGGCAGATCGCACTGCCCGCCGGTGCCGACCCGCTGGCGCGAGGTGTCGAAGAGATCGATCGGCCGGAACGCCGTCCGCCCGGCACGGAAGCCGACGGCATTTTCAACAAAGCCGTTTCCCATCGACGTCACGATCCCAGCTCCGGTGATCGCCACGGAGATCGGTCCGGAGAGAGATGGGGAATCAGCGCGATAGGCCACTTGGTCGGGAAATGAAGTTCGGGCTCGTCGGACCGGGTCAGCGCTAGCTAGGCAGTGATCCGCACCTTGTCAAATGCTCTATCCCCGCTGGATCGAAACCTCGAAACGCTTTGCCAAACAGCCCGCGCTGTTCGATGGCGCGACAGCTGAGGTGTGGACCTTCGGGGACCTGGCCGCCCGCGCCAGCACAGCGCCTCGGGCGGATGGACCGGTGGTGGCCCGCAGTGGCTCGACCCGGTTCTTCGTCAACATCCTGCGCGCCTGGCGCGATGGGCAGCCGGTGATCCTGGTGGAACGCGACGCCGCCGAGCCGGTGCTGCATTCCACGCCACCGCAGGGCACTCTGCTGGTGAAACACACCCCGGGCGCTTCCGGCATTCCGCGCGGGATCTTTTTCGACGGCCCGAGGATCGCAGCGGATGCCGACAGACTGGTTTCGGCCATGGGCCTGACACCGACGATCCCCAATCTCGGAGTGATCTCGCTTTCCCACTCGTATGGCTTTTCCAACATTGTCCTGCCGCTGCTGCTGCATGGCGTGCCGATCCACCTGCTGCCGGTGCCGTTTCCCAGGGCGTTGTTGGAGGCTTTCCAGCAACACGACTCCCTGGTCCTGCCGGCCGTGCCATCGATGTGGCGGGCGTGGCATCGCGCCGGAATATTGAAGAACGCCCCGATCGATCTGGCCCTTTCCGCAGGGGCTCCGCTCGCGCTCGAACTCGAACACGCGGTCTTTGAGCAGACCAATCTCAAGATCCGCAATTTCTACGGAGCCAGCGAATGCGGTGGAATCTCCTATGATGCCACCGACGAACCACGTGACTCCGCCGACGATGCGGGCAGGCCGCTCGATGGAGTGAGCGTTTCAGTTTCCACGGATGGAAGACTCCTGGTGACCAGTGATTCGGTCGCACTCGGCTACGATGAACGTCGTAGTTCGGATTCCGATCAAAGCGGCGGCTACCTGACCCACGACCTCGGCCACCTGGATGAGCGGGGTCACGTCCGGCTCCACGGAACCATCGGCGGCGCGATCAATGTGGCCGGGCGCAAGATCAGCCCCGCCAAGGTCGAGGCCGCACTCATGGCCACCGGCTTGTTGGCAAGCGCCCGCGTGAAAGGCATCTCCAGTCAGGACCCCGAGCGGTTCGAGGAAATCTCTGCCAGCGTCAGCCTTTCCGGAAACGCGACCCTCGAAGAACTCAAACAGGCCGCCACCGCGCATCTCGCGAACTGGGAGCTGCCGAGGCATTGGGAGGTCGTCTGATCAATCCCCACTCAGCGCCACCTTCGCGCTGGCCAGGAGACCGTGCGGCCCGGTGACCTCGCCTTCGACCTGCACCAGGTTTCCGAGGCGACCTTCGACCTTCGCACGCAGCAGGAGCGTCTCCCCCGGCAAGGCGGCCCCGAGGATCTTCGCCCCGCGGATCGCGGTGAGACGGAGGTTCTCCAGCGGTGCGTGATCCGGATCTGTCTGCACGATCACGCCGCCGAGCTGCGCGATGGCTTCCAGCAGGATCACGCCGGGCATCAGCGGCTGGCCGGGAAAGTGGCCTGCCAGGAAGGCCTCGTCGCCGCGCACCCGGTACACGCCGGTGCCTTCCTTTCCAGGATCGAGGCTCGTCAGCGCGTCCACAAAGCGAAACTCCGGCCCGTGGGGCAGGGACGAAAGCGCGGCGGCCAGTTCGGAGTCGGTCATGTCCATGGACTGGCTTCGGGATGGGCCGATGACAAGTGGTTCCTGATGAAAAAATGCCATCGACCCCGGATGGACACCGTGACTATCATCGGAACGGTCACTCGTTGTCACCGGGCCTGACCGAACCTCCCCATTTCCGTGCCACCCGTCGAACCCAGCGTCCTGCCAAGTCCCGCTGCCATGCCTTCCACCCTTCGCTGGTGGTTGCGGGCTCCGTGGGACTATGTCGCGATGGCCCTCGGCCTGAGCTACTGGGCGGTCTTCGGGCTGCTGTTCACGCTGTTGAGTGTGCCCCTGAACCTGATCCTCCCGAGAAAAACGGGTGAACGGGTCGGTCGGCGGATGATTCACTGGGCGTTCCGGAATTTCGTGATCTATCTGAAGCTGTCGCGCCTCGTCGATGCCGATCTTCGGGCCCTGGATCAGTTGAAGGACCTCGGCCATCCCTTCATCCTCGCGCCGAACCACACCTCGCTCTGGGACGTGGTCTTCGTGATCGCCCGTCTGCCCTTCGCGGTCTGCGTGATGAAGGAGAGCATCCTGAAAAACGTCTTCCTCGGCGGCGGCGCACGGCTCGCCGGCTACATCCCAAATGGTTCGACCACCCGCATGATCCGCGATGTCTCTCAGGCGCTCGATGAGGGTGGGCAGCTTCTGCTTTTTCCTGAAGGCACCCGCACCCGGCGCGAGGCCCGCTGGATCAACCCATTCAAGGGCGGCTGTGCGATCATCGCCTCCCGCGCCAAGGTTCCGGTCATTCCGGTCTTCATCCGCAGCAACAGCCGCTTCACGGAAAAAGGCTGGCCCTTGTGGAAACGCCCGGTGTTTCCGATCACGATGGAATTCGAACTGGGCGAAATGCAACACGTCCTGCCCGATGAGACCGTTCAGGAATTCACCGCCCGTCTGGAGGAATTGTTCGTCCGTGAATTGTCCCGACCTCACCCGCTGCGCCGTGAAATGGTCGGCGGTGAGTGAGGCTCAACGACCGGGCAGCGGACCCCAGATTTCCGCAAGGAGTGCGAAGGTCTCGGGCTCTGCCTGCTTCAGCTCACCGGTGACGAAGGGGTAGAAGTCATTCGACCCGAAATAGGCCTCCGTCATCTCGGCGAAGAACTCCTTCTGATTCGTCAGCCCGTAGTGCTCGCGCATGGCCCCCTTGCTGGTCAGGACAGACTTGTATTTCCCGCTGTCGCAGAATTTTTTCCAAACGGCGATCACCTTGGGATCTTCGAAGCCGACGACCTGATCATGAAATCCGTGCGCCAGTTCATGCAGCACTGCCCACGGCATGCGATGGTTTTCAGACGGCGAAAGGAAGTCATCCACATCCGGAATGTGAACACACTTCTCGAGCTTTTCCGAATAGCCGTTCTTTTTCAACCAGCCGGCATCCGGATGATACTGCATGGAGTTGAGGGCACCGTAGTCGAGATCCAGCTCGATGGTGATGGCCCGCAGCTTGGCCAAGGACTTTTCCGGGACCACGACGGTGATCGCGACCAGACGGGCCGCGAGAAGCTTGAGCGCCTGTTCACCCTTGGCCGCGCCCGCGCCCGCCAGCAAGCGGTCATCCACCCGCACGTTCCAGCCTTCGATCTGGCGGTTGGTGTGCGCCGTCGGGATGGCGTTGGCGGCGAACGCCTGAACGTGAAACAGGCAAAGCAAGGGAAGCAAAAGGACCTTCGGGAATTGAATCATGGCGCTTGGATGGATCGGGATTGCAGCGATCGTCCTGTCGGATACCCGCGGATTCTCCCTGCTTTATCGAAACATCAGCCCAGTCCCAAGTTCCAGCCCCGCCTCGCCCGGACTTGCCCGCGGGTGATTCCGCGACTACACCCGTCCGGACATGGCAGGCACGCGACCGCTGATTCTCATCCCGACTTACAACACGGGTCCGATTCTGCGCGCCACCGTGGCCTCTGCCCTGGAGCATTCGACTCCGGTCTGGGTGGTGGTCGATGGCTCCACCGACGGCTCACCGGACACCATCCGCGACTTCGAGCTTTCCCATGCCGGACAGTTCCGCCTGCTCCAGTTGCCACAGAATGCAGGCAAAGGCTCCGCGGTCCTGCACGGGCTGCGTGAAGCGGTCGAGGCCGGCTTTTCCCATGTCCTCACGATGGACGCCGATGGCCAGCACCCGGCCAGCTCGATCCCGATCTTCCTGAAATGGTCCGCCGCGCACCCGGAGGCTGCCGTGTTTGGGCGTCCGGTCTTCGACGCCTCCGCGCCCGCCCTGCGGGTCAATGGCCGCAAGGTTTCCAACTTCTGGGCGAACCTCGAAACCCTCGGCTGGGGCATCGATGACTCGCTCTTCGGCATGCGCCTTTATCCGGCGAAGGATCTCCTGGAGGTCTTCGAAAGCACCGGCTTTGCCCGCCGCTTCGACTTCGATCCCGAGTGCGCCGTCCGCCTTGCCTGGCGCGGCGTGCCGATCCTCAATCTGCCGACCCCGGTGCGCTATCCTTCCAAGGAAGAGGGCGGCGTCTCGCAGTTCCGCTACCTGCGCGACAATGTCCTGCTGAGCTGGATGCACACCCGGCTCTTCTTCGGCTTTCTCGCCCGCGTGCCCATCCTCGTCATGCGCGGTGGCAATCCGCTGCTGTTCCAAACCCCGCCGACGTCGTGAGCGAACTCATCACCGCCCGCCTCGCCAGCTATTTCCCCGGCCGGTGGGATCGACACTACGTCCCCGCCAAGCTCAGGTCCGATCCCCTCTATGGCGCGGTGTATGATGAACTTCGTACTTCCGATCTGCCCTTGCTGGATCTCGGCTGCGGGCTCGGCCTGCTGGCGCTCTATCTTCGCGAAAGCGGCCTGCATTTCCCGATCCATGGGCTCGACTACGATCAGCGGAAAATCGACGGAGCCCGCTGCGCAGTGACCCAGGGAGATTACAAGGGCCTGCGTTTCGATCACCACGACGCCCGCCTCGGGCTCCCGGAGCATTTCGGAAATGTCACCATCCTCGACATCCTTCAGTTCTTTGATCCCGCCGAGCAGGAAACATTGCTGAAACTCGCCGCCGAACGCGTGGCCCCGGGAGGCAAGCTCGTCATCCGCTCCGGCCTGCGCGATCAGTCCTTGCGCTTCAAGATCACCGTCGCCGGCGACATTCTCGCCAAGGTGACCAACTGGATGAAAGCCGGTCCCGGCCACTATCCCACGGCGGAGGATTTCCAGCGCATCCTCTCGTCGTTTGGAAAAGTCCGCATCACACCCCTCTGGGGCGGCACCCCGTTCAACAACCATCTGGTGGTGCTCGAACGCTGAGCCGTCTGAAGGCTAGGGCGCTTCAGCCGAGTTGCGGACGGTTTCATCCTCGACCCAGCGAGTTCCAAGTTTCCGGACCGGCGCACAGGTGGCCTGGAGGCCTTGGTTGGCGTAGGCCTTGTGAAGCCGGATCTCGATGAGATTGGCTCCCTGCTTCAATTCCACCGCCACGGGTTCGCGACACCAGTAAAGTTCTTCATCTGTTAGAGGAATCTCGTTGGGCGGCTGCTCCCAGGTGGGCTTTTCAAAGCGATACTGACCGGGATTTTTCCAGACCGGAGAAGGGACCGGCAGCCCGTTGATGCGGATATCGCAGCCATTGGCATCCCATTTTCCCTGCTCGGGAATGCCGCCGGACTCGCGATGCGAGCGACCGATGTAGTCAAAGCCGATCCAGAAGTGAACGGTGCGTGGAGCATCGACATGATAGGTGGTGCGCAGTTCGATCACCGTGTCGATCGGCAGCTTGGAATTGAGGATCTGGGCGGTGGTGCCGGTGAAAGGCTTCCAGGCGGCGTTGGGATTCGCGGTGACGTCGCGCATGCTCCAGCGGATGGGGCTTTGCTTGATCCAGATGAAGGGTTGGTTGGCGAAGAAGCGCTCGCGATGATCGGCCATGCGGGCCTCGAACTCGGCGAGGGCCTGCCAGGCCCCGGAGCCATGGACCGGGCTGCGATCAAGGTGCTCCTTGATCGAGGAGGTCCGGCCCAGCCAGATCGATTCGGAAAAGGCGAGAAGCGTGGGCCAGACCGGGCTGTGGCGGAAGATGTTGATCTTTTCATCGACCCGGATGTCCGGCCACATGCAGAGGATGCCGCCTCGATTTCGCGCGTCCGCTGCGGGTACGCCGCAGGCCTGCCAGAAGAAGTAGCGCATCGGCAGGATCAGCGGATCGTAGCTGTTGAGGTAGCCGCCGGCGGAGTCGATCACCGGGTTGTCGAGCTTGGCCTGCTTGTCGCGTGCGCTCTGGTCGCCCCAGATCTGCACCATCGTTTCCTGGTCCACCGGCCTGAGCCCCGGGTTCCACAAGATGGCGGTGCGTCCGTGTTTGCGCAGCCGCTCGGTCATGCGCTGGATGAAGGCTTCCGGGTTGGGAATGTGGACCTCATCAGCCCCGAGATGAATGATGGGACAGTCGGCTTGAGGGATCTCCGCGCAGAATTCGTCGATGAGCTTTTCCAGCACCTCCATCCCCTGCGGCGTGCCCATGCCGAAGCCGAAGGTGCGGTTGAAATACGCGCTGTGCCCCGGCATATCGAGTTCCGGGATGATCCGGATGTGACGCTCCCTGGCGTGGCGGATCACGTCGCGGATCTGCTCAAAGGTGTAGGTCTTGTCAGGATCGCGACCTTCCTTTCGGAACTTCGGCTCATTGAGCTGGGGGAAGATCCGGCTTTCCGGACGCCAGGCGGGATTGTCGGTGAGATGCCAGTGGAAGGTGTTGAGCTTGTAGGCGGCGAAGTGGTCGAGCTGCCGTTTCAGCGATTCGATGGATTGGAAGTTTCGACCCGTGTCGTGCATGAAGCCACGGATCGGAAACGCCGGTGAATCCTCGATCCGCGCCAGGGGGATGAAGGTGCCTCGATCATCTTTCCTGAGCATCTGCCGCAGGGTCTGGATGGCATAGAAGGCACCTGCCGCGTCGTGTCCCGTTGCGATGACCCC
>JAIYDT010000405.1 GCA_027487355.1 Verrucomicrobiaceae bacterium | reverse complement strand
TCCGGGACCGTCTTCGACTTCGACACCCTGCTGCTGGCTGCGGGCGCAAGAACCGGCTACTTTGGCCATGACGAGTGGGCGAAGCACACACTGGGCCTGAAATCGCTGGCCGATGCCCAAACGATCCGCCGAACGGTCCTGGCCAATCTCGAGCGCGCCGAGTTGACCACCGACATGGTCGAGCGCAGCCGCTTGATGACCGTCGCCATCGTCGGAGGAGGCCCCACCGGAGTCGAGTTGGCCGGAGCCTTCGCGGACCTCATCCACCGGTCGTTGAAATCGAATTTCCGCCGCATCGACACCGGCAAGCTGCGCGTCATCCTCATCGAGGGCTCGGAGCGGATTCTGGAAACCTACGATCTCGACCAGAGCGAATACACCCGGCAGCGCCTGACCTCGCTCGGCGTTGAGGTCTGGACCGACACCCGCGTGGTCAACGTCAGCGCCGGAAAGCTCGACCTGAAGGATGGTCGGGTGCTCGAATCCGAAGCCATCATCTGGGCCGCCGGAATCGCGGCCAATCCCCTGACCGCCATGCTCGGCGTGCCGCTCGATCGGGGTGGTCGGGTGACTCCGAATCCGGATCTTTCGCTGCCGGGATTTCCCGACATCTTCGTGGCCGGCGACCTCGTCTCGATGAAGGACTGCGAGGACCAGTTCGTGCCCGGGGTGGCCCCTGCCGCCGTGCAGATGGGTCAGCACATTGCGAAACTCCTCAAGGAAGAGGCACGGCTGGAAACGAAGGGCTTCGAGGGGCAAAAGCACGGCCTGCGTTCGAAGTTCAAGTATTTCGACAAGGGCATGATGGCCATCATCGGCAAGAACCACGCCGTGGTGAAATCGGGAAAACTCCGTCTCAAGGGCTTCGTCGCATGGATCATGTGGCTGCTGATCCACATCCTGTTCCTGATCGGCTTCCGCAACAAGCTGGCGGTGCTGCTCGGCTGGGCCTTCGCCTATTTCCGCGACAACCCGGATGCACGGGTGATCGTGAATACGCCACCGATTGCAAAATCAGCCAGCTGAACCACGTTTGAAGCAGCCTCGCGAATTCGGCAGACAAACCCCACCTTCCAGACCGTTCTAGCCCCTAGACTTCATGAAATCCAATTTCGCCACCACCGCCGCTGCCGTCGCCGTCATCGGAGTCGGAGCCTTCCTCGCCGGTCGCTCCAGCAACTCCAGCACAGCCTCGAAAGAGTCCGTTGCGGAAAAGTCGGGCCAGCCGTCCTCCCGATCCAGCGGCAGCACGGCGTCCGGAAGTGAAACGGGCAGCCGCGCCAACCGGACCAGCTCCCGCAATTCCAGTGGCTCCCAGGCAGGCACCCGCGAGGAACGCCTGGCCAAATTGGAATCCATCATCCGTGGGGACGACCCGATCGCCCGCAACCGCGCCTTTCTCGCTTACCTCGACCAGTTGGATCCGACTGAAATCAAGGACGCGGTCGACAAGTTCCGCTCGCTGGGCATCACCGAGGACCGCTTTTCCGAGTATTCGATGCTCCTGACCGTCTGGGCGAAGTCCGACCCGATGGCTGCTCTGGCCTATGCCAAGGAAAACACCCGCGGCGGATTCGCCACCAACACGATCCTCAGCTCTTGGGCCGCGAACGATCCGGAGGCTGCGATCCAGTGGGCCAAGGCCAACCATCAAGGCGAAGACGCCAACCCCTACATGGCCGGGATCATCAAGGGCATCGCCGGTTCCGATCCGACTCGGGCGACCCAACTCCTGACCGAGATGCCCTTTGGAGAGGAACGTGGCGAGGCGCTGGCCGGCCTGCTTCCGCACATTCTTTCCAAGGGTCCTGAATCCGCCCGCGAATGGATCGCTTCGATCTCCGATGAGCAACTGCGCAACGGCGCGATGGGTCGCGTGGCTGAACAGCTCGCCGCACTCGATCCCAAGGGCACGGCCGACTGGTTGATCTCGAATCCGGGTGAAGCCTCCCAACGCAACATGGACAATGTCATCTCCGTCTGGATGGACAAGGATCAGGCGGGAGCCATGGCCTATTACAACGCCCTGCCCACTGGAGAAGTCCGCAGCAACGCCCTGCGTGGCATTGTGAATTCGCTCGCGGTTGAGAATCCGAAGGCCGCCGCCAACTACCTCGACAATCATCCGGCCGACGTGAACGACCGCGTGGTCCAGCAGTTCGTCTGGCACTCGTTCGGAGAGGATCCCGGCCTCGCCGCCTCCTACATCGCGAAGATTTCCAACGAGGGCGAACGCGATGGCACCTATCGCCGCATGATCGATGGCTGGCTGCGCCAGGACGAGGCTGCTGCCCGTACCTGGATCCAATCCAGCCAGTTGCCTCCGAGCGTGCAGGAGCACGTCCAGCGCTCGCTCCAAAAGCTGGATCAGCGGAAGCAATAAGCGGATCGACAGCGCATCCCACTCCGCCTAACAGAGCGCTGTGTCTGAACCTCTTACCATCGCCGTTCTCGGGTGTGGCTCCCGGGGCCGCACCTACTCACGGATCATTTCGACGCTGCCGTCACGTTATCGGCTCACCGCCGCTGTGGACCCGGTCGAGGCACGACGCGAGGCCGTGGTCGGGCTCTCCGCCGATGGGAGCATCCTCCGCTTCGAGTCCGACGATGCCTTTTTCGCCGCCGGAAAGCTGGCCGATGTGCTGATCATCGCCACCCAGGACTCCCAGCATTTCGGTCACGCCATGGCCGCGCTCGAACTCGGTTACGACCTGCTTCTTGAAAAGCCGGCCGCCGAAAACCTGGAACGTTGCGAGGAAATCGACCGTCGGGCCCGCGAACTGGGGCGCCGCATCGCGCTCTGCTTCGTGCTCCGCTACACGCCCTTTTACTCCACGGTCAAGCAGGTCATCGACAGTGGCAGGCTCGGAAAGATCATCTCGATCCGCACTCACGAGGGAGTGGAGCCCTTCCATCAGGCACATTCATTCGTGCGCGGTCATTGGTCGAAAGCAGAAGGCTCCACGCCCATGATCGTCGCCAAGTGCTCGCACGATGCCGATCTGCTCTGCTGGCTCGGCGGTGCGCCCCTCGCCTCCATTTCGAGCCATGGCGACCGATCCTGGTTTCGCGTCGAGAATGCTCCGCCCGGAGCGCCGAAGCGCTGCACCGACGGATGTCCGGTAGCCTCGAGCTGCCTTTACGACTCCCACCATTACCTCGCCGGAAAGCGCCGCTGGTTGGGCATGGTGATGGATGGTTGGGAGCAGGCGGACGATGCCACGATCCTCGATTTCCTCCGCAACTCGCCATGGGGGCGCTGCGTCTATCATTGCGACAATGATGTGGTCGATCATCAGGTCCTGGCCTGTGAACTCAGCAACGGAGTCACCGCCACCCACACCATGACCGCCTTCGACTGCGGTCGGGCGATCGAGATTTATGGAACACAGGCCGCGCTGAAAGGTGGCGAGCCTTACAAAGAAGCCGGCGCTCCCGAGTTATGGCTTCGTCACCACGCCACGGGAGCCATCGAGCCCGTCGAAATCGCCCGGCCGAGCGACTCCGGTTATGCCGGACATGGCGGTGGCGATCATGGCTTGATCGACGCGCTCGACTCGCTCTTTCGCGGTGAGTCTGCCCTGCCTCCGGGGCTCGACGGTCTAGCCGGTCATCGGCTTGCCTTCCAGGCGGAAAAGGCGCGGGTTTCCCGGCAGCGTGTGACTGCACAGCAGATTTGATCCGTCAGGGCGAGTGTCATGGACAAGCGGCCTTCGGTCGCTACAGTCCGCCTGATGCGTTTGTCCTCCCTGATCCTGACTGCCTGTGCCCTGACCGGAATGGCCACGGCTGCCCCTGAACCCGCCAAGGATGCGCCAAAAGGCGACAAGCCGGAAGCAGCGGAAAAAAAGGAAGCTCAGCCGAAAGCTCCCGTCACCAAGGAAGCCACGGTGACCATCGGAGGGAAGGTCATTCCCTACAAGGTCACCACCGCCAAGCTGATGCTCAAGCAGGACGATGGCAAGGAGCGTGCCTCCATTTTCCATGTCACCTATGAGCGCAGCGACGTCACCGACAAGCAGAAGCGCCCGGTGCTCTTCGCCTTCAACGGTGGTCCGGGTTCCTCCGCCGTCTGGCTCCATCTCGGCGTGCTGGGCCCCAAGCGGGTGGCCATTCCCGGCGATGGCACCACCGCCCCTGCCCCGCCGGCCCGATTGATCGACAACCCGGAGAGCATCCTCGACCAGTGCGACCTCGTCTTCGTGGACCCGGTTTCCACCGGATACAGCCGCGCGGAAAAGGACACCAAGCCGTCGGAGTTTCATGGCGTGGAGGAGGACATCGACTCCGTCTCGGATTTCGTCCGCCGCTGGATCACCGAGCACGACCGCTGGGGCTCGCCCAAGTACATCCTCGGTGAATCCTACGGCGGCATCCGTGTGGCCGGCCTCGCCGGAAAGCTCCAGTCGCGCTACGGCATGAGCCTCAATGGCGTGATCATGCTCTCGTCCCTGGTGGACTTCCGCACCCTTTCCGCCTCGGAGGGAGATGATCTTTCCTATCCGGTGTTCCTGCCGGTCTTCACGGCCGTGGCCCATTTCCATGGCAAGCTCAAGGGCGACCGCAATGCCCTGGTCGAGGAGTCGCGCAAGTTCGCATTCGGCGAGTATTCCACCGCCCTGCTCCAAGGCACCGACCTCCCCGAGGCCAGGCGTGCCGAGCTGGCCACCAAACTGGCCTCGCTCAGTGGCATCGAGGCCGCCACCTGGCTCGCCAACGATCTGCGGATCGATGCGACCGTTTTCCGCGCTGAACTCCTGCGGAAGGAACACAAGGTCATCGGCCGCTTCGATGCCCGGGTGGCCTGGGGATCGACCAGCGATGCCAATCCGGTGGCCGACTACGATCCTTCCTACTCGCTGGCCTACGGAGCTTTTTCCAGCGCGATGATGGACTACCTCAGCCATGACCTCGGCTGGAAGGAGGACCAGCCATACGAAATTCTCACCAGCAAGGTCCAGCCATGGAACTGGGATGCCAGCAACGGATACGTGAACCTCAGCGGACGCCTCGCCGGAGCCATGCGCGACAATCCCCACCTCCGCGTGCTCGTCATGTGCGGCCATGCCGATCTCGCCACTCCTCCGGACGGGATCTCCTACTCGTTCCGCCACCTCTTCGGACTGCCTGCCGCCCAGCAGTCGAACATCTCGTTCACCCACTATGACGGAGGCCACATGTTCTATCTGAATCCGCCGGATCTCACCAAGTGCCGGGCGGATCTCGTGAAATTCTTCGAAGCTGCAAAGCCATGAACGGGTCGTTCCCTCCCAAGCCCCCTGGCCGTCCGTCTGTCCCACCGACGCCCTACGCGCCGCCGATGGCTCATCATGTCCAGGTTCCCCACCAGGGGCTGGGCTCGACGGAGGAGGAGCGCACGCTCGGCATGCTCTGCCATCTGCTCGGCATTCTAACAGGCTTTCTCGGCCCCCTCATCCTCTGGCTGGTGAAAAAGGACAGCTCGCGCTACGTGGACCATCATGGCCGGGAGTCGCTCAACTTCCAGCTCACCCTGATGCTGGTGATGACGGGACTCGGAGTCATGATCTTCGTCCTGATGTTCTTCGTCATCGGCATTCTGCTGGTGCCGGTGATGATGATCCTTGGCATCCTCGCCCTGGTGGCGGAGATCCTCGCCGCCGTCGCCGCCCAGCGCGGAGAGTGGCACCGCTACCCGCTGACCATCCGCTTCGTCTGATCGCTGACCAAGCAAAACTCGATGGGTTCGGAGCAGATTGCCTCAGCCATGATCACACTTCACAACG
>JAIYDT010000218.1 GCA_027487355.1 Verrucomicrobiaceae bacterium | reverse complement strand
TGGGATCGAGATGACGGGCGAACTGCGCGGCCAGCTTCTGTTGGGCGCCAAGAAGGAAGCGCTGTCGAACCGCCCCTTGTGCAGGCAGGCGACGCTGGAAAAATGAGCGCTTCAGAGTTTCCAAGGTCGCGTGATGGCGGACTGCACCGGCGGGAAGTTTCCAGGCGTAGTTCGGCTTCTTCCAACGATGCCCATCGAGCGGAGTCAACCAGTGGTCGCCATCGTGGGCATGTCGCTGGCACCAGTCGTCGAACTCCGGCCAGCGCCCATCCAAAAGCCAGGCGGTATGCCCCGACGCAGCGGCGTGGCTGCGGACCGCAGAGGGATGACGGAAGCACGAAGTCACGCCGCAGGTCAGGCAGTCGCCATCGGCCGCCGCGCGGACGGGGAGGCCTTTCTCGGGCAGCGGACTGGAGACCTTTCCCGCGACGGAAGAGTCTGCCGCCCGGATCGACACCACCAGGTGGGTGGCGGTGAGGTGGCATTCGAGCCGCCAGGCGAAGGGGGCGGCGAAGCGGAGGTCCACGTAGTTCCAGAACACCGTGGCATCCTGTTCGGGCGGGAGCTGGGCCCCGGGAAGGCTGCGAGAGTGGGCATGGCGCTCCACCACTTCGAGTCCGGCCTTCAGGGCGGCGGCATGGAGCAGTCCGGAAAGCTGACAGAGTCCGCCGCCGAGATTCGGGACGAGGCACCCGGAGCGGAGTTCGCGGCCAGTGGTGAAACCGTGGCTCCGCGTGGTGCGCCCGAGCTGTTTCCAGAAGCTGAAGATCTGGCCGGCGGGGATCTCCAGTCCGTGAAGCCGCTGACAGGCCGCGCGGAGATTCTGGACCTTCCCGGCGGTGAGGGGAAACTCGGCGTCCGTCATCTGGGTCCAGAGCGGGGCCTTGGTTTCCGCGATCTGCGGCGAGGAAATGAGGGCGTCTCCGATGGGATGAAGGGCGACCGGCTGTCTCCTCTCCTGCCACCAGCGGCGGGCGATGAAGAGGCGGGTTTTCAGATAGAAGGCCAGGGCTTCGCCGCGACCGGGTTCGTGGTGCTCAACTTCGAGGGTGTTGTGCATGGGGCGACCTGAAAAAGGTCCGCGAAACTACGCAGCGAGGCGAGACAATCTGTCCGAGGAGTGATCGGGGGTTTTTTCAACCGCGGATAGACGCAAACGAACCCGAATCAGGGGGAATTGAATTGGGATTCACACGGAAGCGCGGAGAACGCGGATGAAAGAGAAGGTTGGTGTTCAAGAGTCCTGCATTCCGGATTCGTGTCCATTCGTGTGAATTCGTGGTTCCAATTCTTCCTCGCCGGGCGCTCGACGCGGTCGGGGCGGTCTGCTTTTCTCCCGACATCATGGAGCAGGCAGCGATCGGAATCATTGGCGGCAGCGGGCTTTACGAGCTGGACGGATTTGAAAAGTCGGAGGAGCGGATCATTGCCACGCCGTTTGGCGAGCCGTCGGACGCCCTTGTCGGTGGCACCTTCGCCGGGCGTCAGGTCTGGTTTCTCCCGAGACATGGCCGGGGCCACCGCATTTTGCCGACGGAGATCAACCATCGCGCGAACCTTTGGGCGCTGCGGAGCCTGAATGTTCGCTGGCTGATCTGCGTGACGGCGGTCGGCAGCCTGAAGGAGGAGTACGCCCCGCGCGATGTGGTGCTGCCGGACCAGTTTTTCGACCGTACCAGCCGCCGGGAACATCATACGTTTTTCGGCCGGGGAATCGTCGGCCACGTTTCCTTTGCCGAGCCCTTCAGCTCCGGCATGCGGGAAATCCTCAAGGAGGCGGCCACGGGAGCCGGATGCCGGGTTCACGATGGGGGGACCTACGTCAACATGGACGGCCCGGCCTTCTCGACCCGTGCGGAAAGCGAGACCAACCGCAGGCTGGGCTTTGACGTCATTGGCATGACCAATCTGCCTGAGGCCAAGCTGGCCCGCGAGGCCGAGATCGCGATCGGCACGCTGGCGATGATCACCGACTACGATTGCTGGAAAGTCGAGGAGGAGCCGGTGACCGCCGAGGCTGTCATGGGACATCTGCATGCCAACGTCAGCGCGGCGAAGCGGACCATTTCCGCTGCGATTCAGAGGATCCCGCTGGTGCCGGACTGGCCGGAGCACCGCTCGTTGGATGGAGCGATCATGACGCCCCGCAACTTCTGGCCGGAAGAGGTGGCCGCAGAGCTTTCCCCGATTCTAGGACGCCTTTCCTGAAGGGACGTGTTAGAAAACCGGGCGTGACAAGACCAGGCGATCCGGGAATCATTCGACGTCAATCCCAATGCGCTCCGCCATTACCCGCCACATGAAACGGATCCTCGCCACTTTCTCTATCGCCGCCCTGAGCATCACCTTCGGCAGCTGTTCCGCCCAGAAAGAAGCCGTCGCACCAGGTCCACTCACCCCTCTAACAGGTCCAGCCGCTCCGGTGAAGACCACCCGCAACACGGCCTATGTGACACCTCCCGTGCAGGGCCCGGTGCAGCGCAATCCTGACATCAACCTGCCCTCCAATTTTTCCAAGGGTGGCAACATCAGCTTCTCCCGTGTTCCCTCTGCCGGCCAGTATGTCGCGATCACCTTCGATGACGGCCCGCACTCCCAGAACACCCCGCGGCTGCTCGACATGCTGCGTGCCCGAAACATCAAGGCCAGCTTCTTCGTGGTCGGCCGGAACGTGGACCTCTATCCCGGCATCGCCCGCCAGATCGTAGCTGAGGGCCATGAGATCGCCTCGCACAGCTACACCCACCGGCTTCTCACCAAGATGAGCGACGATCAGGTTCGTCAGGAGTTCGACAAGACCCGCGACGCCATCGTCAAGGCCACGGGCGTCCAGCCACGCGTGATGCGTCCGCCCTACGGAGCCCTTCTCCAACGCCAGCGCGAATGGGTTCACGCCCAATACGGCTACCCGACGATCCTCTGGTCCGTTGACCCCAACGACTGGCAGCGTCCCGGCTCGGCTGCGATCTGCTCGCGCATCCTCACCCAGACCTCCTCCGGCGCGATCATTCTCGCCCACGACATCCATGTCGGCACGGTTGACGCCATGCCGGCCACCCTCGATGGCCTGCTGAAGAAGGGCTACAAGTTCGTGACGGTCTCCCAGTTGCTCGCCATGCAATCCAGCGGAGCGGCGGCTCCTTGAGCCCGGCAGTTCCCCTTTTTCCGATGCTGCCATGTTCGGCGAGCGCTATTTCGCGACGCGCGAGCGATTGATGGAGGTGATCTGCGGCATCGTCGATCTCGGCAAGCAGACTGAGGCCTCGATCGGCCAGGACCTGTCTGCGGATGCCGTCCAACAAGGACTTTCAGCGCCCTTTCTGTTCGTCGTTTTCGGCGAGGTGAACGCGGGCAAGTCCACCCTCTTCAACGGGCTCTTCGGGACTGAACTATGCAAGGTCAACGTCCTGCCCGAGACCGAGAGGGTATTGTGGTATGGCCACGGAGAAACCAGCCGTGATCTGGAAATCTCGCCAGCCCTGGAGGAGCGCTATCGGCCGATCGAGTTTCTCAGGGACTTCAACCTCGTTGACACCCCGGGCACCAATTCGAC
>JAIYDT010000277.1 GCA_027487355.1 Verrucomicrobiaceae bacterium | reverse complement strand
GCCGCCTCCGGGATCCAGTGCCTGTTTTCCCAGAATCCCCAGAGCAGGAAGCCATCATAGGCCGGATGACTGAAGCAGGCGATCAGGCTGTCGCGCAGGTAGTCGGCGGCAAGCGGGTCGTCGCTGTTGGTGACCACGTCATACTCGGTGATCACCTGCTTCGGCACCACCGTGGCAAAGCGGTCGGTGATGCGGAGGATTTCCTCCGGAGTGGGAAGATAACTGCTGTGGATATGGGCCTGGTTGCCGAGTCCATCCACTCGGATGCCCCGGTCCTTCATCGTTTTCAAAAGGGCAAAGGTTTCATCCTGCTGCGGTCCCGGGCGGAACAACTGGTCCTCATTGATGCACAGCGGAAGTTTGGTCAGAGAGCGGGCGAGCTGGAAGGCTTCCGCTCCGACGTGCTCAAGCGGCGGACCTTTCTTCGCCAGCATTTCAGCTCCCTGCCAGGCGATGGGGTGGTTGATGACGTCCCACTCGACCACGCGATCGCCCACCGTTGAAATCCGTTCACGGATGCTGTCGAAGAGCGTGACCTTGTATTTCTTCGGGTCGGAGAGGCGTTCGCGCGACCAGCCATCCACCGCCTCCTGCATCAGGTAATGCCCGCGGATGCGGATGCCCCTTTCCTTCAGCCAGGCGAAACTCTTCTCCAACTGGGCGCGTCCCTTGTCCTCGTGCGGAAAGGAGTCGGGCTTCAGATCGTTTTCGAAGACCACCCGGCTGAAGGTCCGCTCGACGATGTCGCGATAACGATCTCCATCCGACCCCTCCTTGGTGAGCCAGTCGCGGGTGACGCAGGATCCAAAGCCAAACTCGTGGCGGTCCAGTTCCACGCTGACAGAAGCGTTGGCCAAAGGCTTTCCATCGGGGCCGATGACCTGCACCGCATAGTCGGCCTTGCGGTTGGATTCGATCCGTTCGAACGCCGCCTTCCTCCACGCGGCATCCGGCTCGCGTCCCTCGTAGGTGATCTTCTGCCGGGGCAGCTTCGCGAGATCGAAAGACGGTCCGTAGTTCAGGACCTGGAGATCCGCGATCTCGACGGTTTGCACCTGATCCCCGAAGAACAGCGTGATCTCCGCCTGCCCTGCGGCCGCCGCCAACTTGGCGATGAAGGCCTGGTTGACCTGCTCCCACTCGGTTCCGAACTTCGCGGTCTCCGTCATGCCGATCATCGAATAGCTCGGCTTTCCGTGCTGGAGCTTCGCCACCGCATGGCCCTTGCCCGACCCGATCCGGCGGGCCATGTATCGGACAAGAATCCGATCGTCCATGCTGATCGCACCACTGAGGGATGCCGTCATCTGGGCGCTCCAGGGTTGCTCCGGAGTGGCGGAAACGACGTTGACGCGCATGGCGTTTGAAAAGGCCTGCCCGGTCACCATCACCTTGGTCGCCGGGCCGCCTTTTCCCGCTCCCCCGGAAAGCGTGAAACCAGGTGACAAGAGAGCCACCCCACCCGGCGGCAGGGAATCCTCCCCATGGACGGCAGAGATCAGGGTCGCGACAACGACGAGCAAAATGGAACGCATGGGCCGCCTCAACCTGCTTGGCCTCGGAGGTCTTTCAGCCCGCTGGAAAATCCACCCAACCGGGTGATCGACACCGAGGCTGGCATCGCCTGAACTGGAGTATGAGTGAACGGACCTCTCACCTCTTGAGCAGCCAGGAATCCGTTCTTGCCCTTGCAACATCGTTCAGCAATGGATGAATAAAGTTTCGATTCTTGTTGCCTAGAGCCCCTGCTCATATTGTAAACACATGGTAATTCCTGTCCGAAAATCGAAAAAACCATGAAGCCAAATCGAGCTCCGTATTGAAATCGATTCCCAAGCACCCGTAAGCTCCGAACACCTCTGAAGAGACCCAAGCCTTCAATGAAAACCCAGCTCCGGATTTCAGATCCACTCCTTCTCAGAGCCCCCAAACTCCGGGGCTATTCGAGGCCACTCGATGGCTTCGCCCTTTTGGTGACCATTGTCATGATGGTGCTCCTGGTCGTCATCGGCCTCGGCATGCTCACCCTTTCGACCATCACCCTTCGCCAGGCGGGAGTTTCCAGTGACGTCACCGTCGCGCGCAACAATGCACGTCTGGCCCTGATGATCGCCCTGTCCGAGCTCCAGAAGCAGGCCGGTCCCGACCAGAGAACCACCGGCTCCGCCGACCTCGCCGGAGACACCAACGGAGCGGTTCTCCCTGTTGGCAAGGCACCCGTCAACAACAGCTCGATCAACAGCATCAACAAGGGTCTCAGTGCCGTGCAGAATGGCACACGCCACTGGACGGGCATCTGGAGAAACAGCAGCACCAGCACCACCCCGGGCACCGAGATCCTCACCAGGACACCGTCCCCCAGAATCTCCCATTGGCTGATCAGCGGAAACGAGAACCTCAGTGGCACGGGAATCCTGACCCCATCCCTAAGCAGCTGTGCGGTGAAATCGGATGGATCGGTGTCGAATACCTCCACCGCCGTGGTCCTTGTTGGACCTTCGACCGTTGGCCAGGCAAACACAACCACCCTTCCCCGTTTCGTTGCCGCGCCGCTGGTCGGCATCTCCAGGAACTCGAAGACGACCGGCCGCTACGCCTGGTGGATCGGAGATGAAGGAGTCAAGGCTCGAATCAACTTGCGGAGGACCAACGTCGATCCCACGAGTTATGCCTCGCTCTCGGCCCAGCGTCGTGGCTGGGAAACCGTCGATGGCATGAAGGATTACCCCATCCCATCCTCGGCCGGTCATGATTCGCTTCCGAGTCTTGTCAGCCTGCCTGAGACGGCGCTGTTGATCCCGTCAGCAAAAGCCGGTGGGAGCGGAGCTTCGCCACTTCAGACGGTGTTCCACGCAGCGACCAGCGACAGCAAAGGGCTCCTGACTGATTCACTCAGCGGTGGCACCCGAGTGGACCTGACCCCCATTCTTGAGGGCACCCTTCCCAACACCAATCCGGTCTCCACGATCACCAACTATCCGGTCAGAGGCAGCAACATCATTCCAAGATTCGGGGGAAGCAACATGCTTGCCCCCAAATGGGACGCCTTGAAGGAGTTCCATGATCGTTTCAAGAATCTGGAGAACGGCTCGCTCATCGTGAGGGCCGCCACCTCGGTCAATGCGGCATCCATCGCGCCCTTGATCACCGACCTCCGCATCCTGATGGGCGTAAAATTCAGCCCCGCCACCACCAATGCCGGTGCCGCCTCCAAAGCCAATGCCTGCGGAAAGATCGCCATTGGCATCGCCAATCCCTACTCGGTGCCGCTCAAGTGGAATAACGATCTCGAATTCGAGATCCGCAGCCTGACGCCCTCGGGTAACAACCCCTCGCGAATCTGGAACCTTGGCACCAACTCGGTTTTCATCAGCTCGACCGAACCTGCGGTTTTCAATCAAACCATCTTCCGTATCAGGTCCGCTTCACTGGCGGTGGGCGAAGCCAGGGCCTATACCCTGGGCGGATACGCCTTGCGTTCCATCGGCACCGGTGCCCAGCGACTGGTCGTCGATCTGGTGCCTTTCGGCAGTTCATTACCAACGGACTTCAACAAATGCGTCGAGCTGGATGCCGCGGGCGCGTGGCCTTTTGTCAATTCCCAAGGTCAGACCGTGGTGCTTCCTTCACTCGACGTCCGCGAGTCCTGGCAGACCACCTTCATCGGCTTGGACATGCGACTTGCCGGAAGTTCAAGCAGCGCCCAACCCCTTCGTCGGATTGAAGGCTTGGAACTCGACAATGGGTATTTCGGAGCAAACACACGAAGATACGATCTTGCAGCGTGTCAGGCCCGAACAAGTCCGGTTCCCCTCATGTGCTTCAGCTTTCAGCTCAGCCAGCCGGGCGTGGATTACATCAATCAGATGCCAAGTCTTTATGAATGGGGCCAGCGCTCATCGACCCTTCGCACTTATGCGGATTTCAACCTTCAAGGCACCCGCATCAGCAGACCCATCGCCAGCTACAATGCGCCTCCCTACTTCATGGAGAGCAACAATGGCTTCGCCCAGCTTTCCGATGTTGCTCCCGGTGGTCAGACGGGCCAGGCCTTCACAAGGAATCTCGACAGCCCGATGCCCTGGGGCTGCAATTGGACAGGCAGCCAGAAGACCGTGCTGTTTTCCGTGCCGTCCCAATTCACCTCGATCGCCCAGTTCCAACATGCGGATCTGACGGGGGACGATGTCGCCGCCTCGCTGTGCCACCAGCCGGGCAATGCGTTTGCCAATTCCTATGCAACCCCTTTTGTGAAGAGATCGCTCACTCTCCAGCCGCGCAAGGATTACGTTCTGCTGGGAGCGCCCAACCGCACCGGCTCCAATGTCACGGATCGAAATTACTACGACATATCCTATCTGCTCAACTCTGCCATCTGGGACAGCTACTTCCTTTCCACGCTTTCCGGCTCCGCGACGACTCCAACCAATCCTTCGTTGACCCGTCTGTCTTCAAGCTCGACGGCCTCTGATCTCAAGGATCCCGTCAAATGTGCCTCATTGCTGACGGTCGAAGGCGCATTCAACGTCAACAGCACCGACAAGAATGCCTGGAAGGCCATGCTCGCTAGCTCCAAGCATTTCAAGCACAGGGCCGATGCCTCTGCTTCGACCAATGCCTCCTTTCCCCGCAGTCTGGAACAGTTGAGCCCGGCCGCCAACCCGGCCACCGGCACCGCCGAGGATTCCTATTCCGGATACCGCCGCTTGACCGACACCGAACTTGACGCGCTCGCCACCGAGATCGTCAAGCAGGTCCGCATGCGTGGCCCCTTCGTTTCGCTTTCCCACTTCGTCAACCGGGCGATCGGAGACATCACCCGGCAAGCGGCAATGACCCGCAGCGGAGCACTCCAAAGCGCGATCGATGAAAGTGGGATCAACATCGATTTCACTGGTGCCAAGAAAGGACTCTCCAGAGTCACCTCCAACATTGACCGTTGCAATCTGTCCGAAAGGGAAGGCGCTCCACGTGCCGACATGGACGGAGAAGACCGCGCGGATCGTCCATCCGATACGGATGCAGATGGCAACCCAGTGTGGGCAGCGACCTCGACCGACAACAACTACGGCAGCATCGCCAGCATCATTGCGGACCGCACCATGCTCAACACGGCCAAGAACGAACAGGGTTATCGCTCCACCGGAATCCCAGGATGGCTCACCCAGGCGGACGTTCTGCAAGTGATCGGGCCGTCGCTGGCGAGCCGCTCGGACACCTTCAGAATCCGCAGTTATGGTGAAGCGCTTGACGATACAGGGAAGACTGTTGCAAAAGCCTACTGTGAAGCCATCGTCCAGCGGATCCCCGACTATGTTGATCCCTCCAACGATCCGACAGCCCGTGGCAACTCACTTTCCTCCCTCAATCGATTCTATGGTCGCAAGTTCACAATCGTCTCGTTCCGCTGGCTTTCGCCCCAGGAAATCTGAAGCCCGCCGCTTTGGGGTGGCATCACTCCTCATCATTGCCGCACTCTGTGCCCCCGTTCTGCGCGCGCAGCAGAATGAGGTCGCCATGAGGATCGATATGGTGGCGTGGGGTGACGAGATCGGCGGTCTCTCATTCAAGGCCGGCGAGAAGAATGGCAAGATCAAGGCTCTCTCGTTCCGCTACTCCGACCCCGTTGCCTACACCGGCCCCGCGGTCATGGAGATTTTTAAGAACGGCGATGGTGACACGAAGCCCAGCGCGGCTCCTTCCGAGGAGGATCTCCAGCATCAATTGATGCCCCTCCAGCCCAAGGACGCGTCAACCGACAAGGACGCTCCCGCCAAGAAAGGCCTCGCCCTGGAACTCGAAAATCGCCGCAAGAAGGCTCCGGATCTGGTGGCCTTGGCCGCGCTCCCATCCGGCTGCGCGCGTGCCACGGTCCTGCTCGCGCCTGCCACCGACGGAACCTTTGTGGCCTATGTCATCGATGACGATCCGACCAAGCTCCCCATGGGCCAGCTTCGGGTCCACAACCTCAGCCCTTACACGGTTGCCTTCCGCACCAGCACCAGTGGAACCAAGGAATTGAAAACCCGCGAGGCATTCGTGGTTCCGGTCAACAACGAGCAGATCTCCTACGATCTCTCTTACCAGATCGAATCCGAGTGGAAGTTCCAGGAGCACAATTATCTCCAGATTTTCGCCAAGGACCAGACGCAGATGATCATCCTCAAGAGCAAGAACTCGTTCTTCCTGTCGAGTGATGGCTCCAGTGGCGGCTTCCTCCAGGCGGTCGTGCTACGCCGGAACAAGTATTAGCTTGCCGAGGCTGCTCCGTGCAAAGCCAACGCAACAGACGGAGTCAGCCATTTCGTCCAGAACTGCGGTCGCCTGGTCTTATCTCTGGGGTTCCGGAATTCCGGAGCCCCAACTTTCCTTACCCGATCCACTCATCTTCAAACCCTTGGAGGATTGCTGATCCGGCTGGGCCCGTCGCAACGCGTTTTTTGCTTCCCGAAAGCTGGACATCCCCCGACTCGCCTCCCGCAGTCCACCAGCCAAACGGGCGGTGAGGAAGGGCCAGATCGTCGAAAGATCAAGGAATTGGCCAGGGTATGCGGACTTCGGCCCGGGGCTTGCGTCGCAGGTTTTGATCGCTAGTATTCCCTGAAGTTCCATGAAGTGTCGCCTTTTGACCGCCGCGCTGGCCTTGCTGCCCGCGCTCTCCGCCTTCGCCCAGCAGACAGCCACTGCCGCTGCCCAGCCGAAGCAGCTCAACATCCTCGAACTCGTCGCGGGCGGCGGGAAGGTGATGTATGTGTTGTTCCTGATCTCGATCATCATGGTCGCGGTCGCCTTCATCCTCTTCATCACTCTGCGATCCGGCGCGGTGGTGACGGACAAGTTCATGTCGGACTCGGAAGCGATGATCCGTGCCGGGGACCTGAAGGGCTTGTCCTCCTACTGCCGCCGCCAGTCGCAGCGCATGTCCTCGATCGTCCAGCACACGGTCGATTTCATCCTCCAGAACCCGTCGGCCGGGATGGAGGAGATCCGGGAAATCGCCCAGGCCGAGGGCTCGCGACAAGCCACCCAGCTCACCGGCCGGGTGACCTACATGGCGGACATCGGTGCGATCGCCCCGCTCGTCGGGCTGCTCGGCACGGTGATCGGGATGACGAAGTCGTTCTTCGATCTTTCCGCCGGGAAGGAAGGCGTCCAGCAGTTGGAACTCACGTCGGGAATTTCGATGGCACTCGTCACGACTGGAGCAGGCCTGACCGTGGCCGTGCCCGCGCTCATGCTTTACGCCTACTTCCGTGGAAAATCGCAGCGGCTCGTCAGCGAGCTTGAAGGTGCCGCCACCCATTTCATCGTCAGCCTCCAGATGCTCGCCGCCCAGACGCGCGCCGGGGTGCCTCGTGCCCCGCAGCGCCCAGCGGAAGGAGCCCAAACGCCGCCACTGTCCATGAACCAACGTGACCTCCACGGGATCTGACCGCCATGAAGCTCACCACCCAACAACCACTCGGACCCGCGCCGCTGCAGCTCGCCGCGATGATCGACATCATGCTGGTGCTGCTGATGTTCTTCATCCTCAGCTACAAGTTCGCCGAGGAGGAGCGCGACATGAAGATTTCGGTACCGACGGTGCAGGATGGCGCCCAGCACAACCAGCAGCGCGGGGAAATCCTCATCAATGTCCGCGTCGATGGCACCGTGGTCATCGAAAGCAAGGAAGTCACCCGCGAGCAATTGGTTGAACGGCTCTCCACCATTTCAAAGATCTACAAGAACCAGCCGGTGCGTCTGCGGGGCGATGCCGAGTGCACCTATCAGACGATCGTGGAAATCATCGACGTCTGCCAGAAGGCCGGAATCTGGAACATCTCCTTCGCCACCCAGCGCCCGAAACCCAAGCCCTGAACGGCTGCGTCTCCCCTCCACTTTTGTTCATGAAACGCTCGCTTGCATTGCTGCTCCTCGCCGTGTCGCCGGTGGTGGCTCAGGCCCAGATTCCCCAGGCCCAGCCGGTGGATCCCGCCCTCCAGGCCGATCCCGCCAACGACATGTATCAGCGGGCCAAGAACCTCTACGATCAGGGAAATGCCAGCAATGATCCGGACCAGCGACTGCAATTGCTGACCCTGGCCACCGGGATCTTCAACCAGTATCTCGCGCAGTTCCCAAACCACCCGAACGCCGAGCCCGCCTGGCTTTATCTGGGCCAGGGCCTTTACCAGACCGGCCGGATCGATGACGCCAAGCGCTGCTTTCACACCCTGCTGAACCGCTACGGCAAGGGCATCTGGGTCAGCGCCGCTGCCTACACCCTCGCCTATGAACATCTCGGAAAACGCGAGTATGCCCTCGCCGCTCCGCTGTTCCTGAAATACGCCGAGAATGGCGGAACTCCGGAATCCCTCGTGCGCGGCTACTTCTTCGCCGCCACCTGCTACAGCCAGCTCAATCAGGACCGGCAGTCGGCCGATTTGTTCCGCAAGGTCATCGATCACCCCGCAGGAATCCTTTATGCCGCCCAGTCCAAGGTCGCCCTGGGTAAACTGCTCCAGAAGACCGGAAAGCTGGCCGAGGCGCTTGAACTGTTCGAAGCCGTCGTCCAGTCCCAGGCCTCCCCCGCCCTGCGCGGCGAGGCGGCGCTCAAGGCCGCCCTCACGGCCACCAAACTCGGCCAGAACGACCTCGCCGACCGCTATCTGAAACTCATCGCCATCACCCCCGGCATGGAGGAATTCCGCTCCGATGCCGTGGTCGCCCTGATGGCCAATTCCTTTTCGAAAAAGGACTATCGCGGCGTGCTTGATGCCTACCGGAAAAGCGGGGTCGATGTCACCGACATGGCCGAGCTGCCTCCGGGCGTCCAGACGCCGCCGCGCGATGACAAGAGGGCCGAACGACTGATGCTTGCCGGTCGGTCCTGTTTCCAACTCAAGCTGCCCTCGGAGGCCTTGCGCTTGTTCCGCCAGATCGAGCGCCTGATCCCCGCCCAGGATGACCTTGCCTACCAGGCCGCCTATTACCGGCTGCTCTGCTTCTATGAGATCGATGGCGAGCACCTGCCCGACCAGGTCGATGCCTTCATGCAGATCTATCGGAAAGGCCACGCCAACGACCCGCGGATCCACACTGCCCTGCTGATGAAGGCCGAGAGCCTTTTCAACCGCAAGGCCTACGACAAGGCCGCCCCGGCCTACAGCGAGATTGACGTCACCCAGATCAGCGAGTCCACCCGCCCGGGCATGCTTTTCAATCGCGGCTGGTGCCTTTCCGAAGCGGGCGATCCCCAAGGGGCCATCCGCTCGTTTTCCAAGTTCATCACCGATTACCCCAAGGAACCGCAGATCCCCACGGCCATCGCCAAACGGGCCAAGGCCTATCGCGACACCGGCGAACCCGCCAAGGCGATCGAGGACTTTGACCGACTCATCACCCTGAAAGCCTCAGCCGAACTCACCACCATCAGCTGGCTGGAATCCGCCCGCATTCGCAGGGATGAGGGGAATCTCGCAGACATGATCACCCGCTATCGGGGACTGCTTGAGAACGGCAAGGATCTCTCGGTGAAGATTGAGGCCGAGGCGAACTACTTCATCGGCTGGGGACTTGCGAAAACCAACGTCGCCGCGGATTCGGTGCCCTATCTCGAAAAGGCCCGCAAGCTCCACCCTGACACCTACAAGAAGCACGCTGGACTGCTTCTCGCACTGGGCTACTTCACCGCCAAGAACCTCGACAAGCTCTCCGAGGAAATCGATCTGGCCATGGCGGGAGATTACTCGAACGACCTGCCCGACCAGTCCCTCCAGTGGGCCGGACGCGAGGCCTACTTTGCCGGAAGATATGCCATCGCCGCACGCTTTCTGAAACTCGTGGCCAATCCGGAGGAACCCCGCGAGACCCCCCGGGAGGTCTGGCGCTACCTCTCGAAAGCGCTCGTGGAAAGCGGCAAGCCGGAGGAGGCGCTCAAGACCATCGAGAACGTGATTTCCACTGAGGACAACCCTACCCAGAAGGCTGATGCACTGCTCGACAAGGGTCGCGCGCTGATGGCCCTGAAGCGCGATTCCGAGGCACGTCTGGCCGTCGATGCAGCCCTTGAACTCCGCCCTGAAGGCCGCATCGGAGGCGGCGTGCGCATGCTTTCCGGTGAGTTGAAGTTGCGCGCAGGCGAGGCAGGAGCCGCAGCCGGGGATTTCGTCTATGTCGTGAGCTTCATCGATGATCGCGACCTCAAGCCGAGAGCCCTCTGGCGTCTCGGCCAAGCGCTGGGCAAGACGGGGGACAGCGCCGGAGCCGCCAAATATGAACAGCAGCTCCTCAAGGAATTTCCAGCCTGGAAAGCCCCGGCCGAGTAGATCTCCGATCTCGGTCCAGATCCTTGCCTGTCAGGGTTTCCAGAATGCTCCTTCGTGACTTTCGTGGTTTCTCATTTCAAGCACCAGCCTCCGTTTGAACTTCCTGGCGCAGAGCCGCAACATGGGACTTGGATTTTCCGTATCCGCGACAAGACTCCACCCAATCCATGAACCGCATCGCTCTCCTCACCCTGCTCCTGCCCGGCCTTGCCCTCGCTCAGAAGGGCGACAAGAAGGAACATGGAAACATGGACCCGGTCGTTCCCGAGTCCGTGACCCCGCAGTCGCCCGTGCTTTCGGTGGCGGATGCGCTCAAGTCGTTCAAGCTCTCGCCCGGATTCGTAATCGAGCCTGTGGCGGCCGAGCCCCTGGTGGACAAGCCCGTCGCCCTGGATTTCGATCCCTCGGGACGACTCTGGATCTGCGAAATGCTGGGCTACATGCCCGACATCGATGGCAAGGGCGAGAACATCCCGCAGGGCCGCATCGTGGTGCTGGAAGATACCGATCGCGACGGCAAGGCCGACAAGCGCACCGTCTTTCTCGACAAGCTCCACCTGCCCCGCGCCGTGGCGGTCTATCCGGATGGCATTCTCTACACCGATGATTCCGAACTCCGCTGGCAGAAGCGCGATGGTCTGAAACCGGTCGGCGAACCGGAAATCGCCGTGAAGGGCTGGGTCGAGGCTGGAAACGTCGAACACAAGTCGAACGGTCTCGTGCGCAACCTCGACAACTGGCTCTACAACGCCAAGTCCGGCAAGCGCGTGCGCCGGATCGCAGGCAAGTGGGTGATGGAAACCACCCCCTTCCGCGGCCAGTGGGGCATCGCCCACGACGACTTCGGCCGTCTTTATCACAACAACAACTCCACGTTCCTCTTCGGCGATCAGGTCGCTCCGAACCTCCTGGCCGGAAATCCAGGGGTGAATCTAAAGACCCAGGAATACACCCAGCTGGGACCCAACAACACCTGGCCCGCGCGCGTGACACCAGGCGTCAACCGCGCCTACATTGCCAAGAAGAACGGATATCCGGAGGACACCCTCGACCCCGCCACCCACAAGCTGAAGACCACCACGGCCTCCGCCGGCATGACCCTTTATCGCGGAACCAATTTCCCCCCCGACTGGGTGGGCCGCGGACTGGTCGGTGAATCCGTCGTGAACCTCGTCAAGGTCGTCCAGATCGATGAGTCCAACGGCAAGCTCACCGGCAGCCATCCTTTCGGGAAAACCGAATGGCTCGCCTCCACCGACGAGCGCTTCCGCCCGGTGAACCTCTACAACAGCCCGGATGGCACCGTCCTGCTGCTGGACATGTATCACGGCATCATCCAGGACAAGACCTTCATGACCACCTACCTCCGCGCGCAGTATCTCAGCCGCGGACTCGACAAGCCAGGAACCGGAAATGGTCGCATCTACCGCATCCGCTACTCCTCCGGAAAACTGGAAGCCCCGCTCGACTTCGACAAGGCCACTGGCGAGGAACTTGTCAAACTGCTCGCCCACAAGAACGGTTGGCATCGCGACATGGCCCATCGGGTCCTGGTCGATCGTGGCGATGCCTCGGTCGTCCCCCTGCTGGAGAAACTCGTCGCCATTCCCGGATTCCCGGTCGGCTCCATCAATGCGCTCTGGACCCTCGAAGGACTCGGCAAGCTCAGCCCTGCTGCCGTCAACTCCGCCCTCGCAGCCAAGGACCACAAGGTCGTTTGCTCCGGACTCTGGGCCTCCACCAAGCTCGCCGAGAAGGACCTGCCAGCCGTTTCCGAGGCCATCCTCTCGATCACCCCCTCCAGCGATGAACTGAAGATCTATCTGGCCCGCGCCCTCGGTCCGATCGCCACTCCCGCTGCCTTCACCAAGCTCGCCGAGCTCATCCAGCACGATGGCTCGAAGCCCTTCGTCAAGGCTGCCGCTTTCTCGGGACTCGACAAACATGAGACCGCCTTCAAGCAATCCGTCGGCACCAAGCTTCAGGACAAGGGACTCATCGCCTGGCTCGATCAGGGCGCAGGGGCTGCGACGGTCGCCGTGTCGGGTGTCGGCCTGAACGGAGATCACCTCGCCTCCTTCAATCGCGGCAAGGCCCTCTACTCCGGAGTCGCCGCCTGCTTCGGCTGCCACGGTCCGGACGGTGCCGGCCTGCCGAATCTCGGACCGCCGCTCGATGCTTCCGAGTATGTCACCGGTTCTCCCGATCGCCTCGCCAGGATCCTCCTCCACGGACTCAGCGGTCCAATCACCGTCGCCGGACAGACCTACACGCCGCAGGCCGACATGCCCGGACTGGCCATGAATCCCTCGATGACGGATGACAACCTGGCCGACATAGCCACCTACATCCGCCACGAGTGGACCAACAAGGCTCCTCAGGTGAAGACCGAGGTTTTCACGAAAACCCGCGCCGAAACCAAGGATCAGGCCGGTCGCCCCTACAATGCCGCCACGATCAAGTGACGTCATTCCAGCCGTTTACGGCGATTTCCCGGCTCTGGATCAGGACTTTCCCGCAAAAGTGTCGGGAAAGTGATCCTCAGGATTGCCAAATTCTCCCGGTCGATTAGCAATGCGCCCCGGCGCGACCCCGTTGCCCAAAATCAGAAGCACACCCCGCAGCATATTACTGGCATGAAGGACCTCAGCAAATACCGCAACATCGGCATTTTCGCCCACGTTGATGCGGGCAAAACGACCACCACGGAGCGTATTCTCAAACTCACCGGCAAGATCCACAAGATTGGCGAAGTGCACGACGGTGCCTCCACCATGGACTTCATGGAACAGGAAGCCGAGCGCGGCATCACGATTCAGTCCGCCGCCACCACCTGCTTCTGGAAGGGCTATCAGTTCAACGTCATCGACACTCCCGGCCACGTGGACTTCACCATCGAAGTTTACCGTTCGCTGAAGGTGCTCGACGGCGGCGTCGGCGTGTTCTGCGGTTCCGGCGGCGTTGAGCCCCAGTCCGAGACCAACTGGCGCTACGCCAACGACTCCAAGGTTTCCCGCGTCATCTACGTCAACAAGCTCGACCGTATCGGAGCCGACTTCTATCGCGTGATCGCCCAGGTAAAGAAGATCCTCGGAGCCACTCCGCTGGTCATGGTCCTGCCGATCGGTACCGAATCCGATTTCGTCGGAGTCGTCGACCTCCTCTCGATGAAGGCCCACATCTGGGACGAGTCCGGACAGCCGGAAAACTTCAAGATCGAGGAAATCCCGGCCGACATGGTCGAAAAGGCCAAGGAATACCGCGCCCAGCTCATCGAGACCGCCGTCGAACAGGACGACGCGATCATGGAAGCCTACCTCGAAGGCACCGAGCCGACGGTTGAGCAGATCAAGAAGTGCATCCGCAAGGGCACCATCGACCTCGCCTTCTTCCCGACCTACTGTGGTTCCTCGTTCAAGAACAAGGGCCTCCAGCTCGTCCTCGACGCCGTCGTGGACTACCTCCCTTCCCCAACCGACGTGAAGCCACTCCCAGAAGTGGACGCCGAAGGCAATGAGACCGGCAAGTTCGCCATCATCGATCCGACCGCCCCTTTCCGCGGCCTGGCGTTCAAGATCATGGACGACAAGTTCGGAGCCCTCACCTTCACCCGCATCTACTCGGGCACCATCAAGAAGGGCGACACCGTTCTGAACTCCTTCACCGGCAAGACCGAGCGCATCAGCCGCATGGTCGAAATGCACGCCGACGACCGCAACGAAGTCGATACTGCCCAAGCAGGTGACATCGTCGCCATCGTCGGACTGAAGAACGTCCAGACCGGACACACCCTTTGTGACGAGAAGAACCCCGCCACCCTCGAACCGATGGTGTTCCCGGATCCGGTTATCTCGATCGCCGTCGCTCCGAAGGACAAGGCCAACGCTGAAAAGCTTGCCAACGCCATCGGCAAGATGATCCAGGAAGACCCCTCGTTCCGCGTCGAAACCGACGAGGAAACCAACGAGATGATCCTCAAGGGCATGGGCGAGCTCCACCTCGACATCAAGATCGACATCCTCAAGCGCACCCACAAGGTCGAGGTCACCGTCGGCGCCCCACAGGTCGCCTATCGCGAAACCATCACCAAGTCGGTCAACGACAGCTACACCCACAAGAAGCAGTCTGGTGGTTCCGGTCAGTTCGCGAAGATCGACTACACCATCGATCCCGGCGAACCCGGCACCGGCTTCATCTTCGAATCGAAGGTCGTCGGCGGCAGCATTCCGAAGGAGTTCATCCCCGCCGTCGAAAAGGGCTTCAAGACCTCCGTCGACAAGGGACCACTCGCTGGCTACCCCTGCTTGGACTTCAAGGTCACCCTCAACGAAGGTGGTTTCCACGCCGTGGACTCCAGCAACATCGCCTTCGAAATCGCCGCCAAGGCCGCGTATCGCCAGACCATGGTCAAGGCTGGTCCGCAGATCCTTGAGCCGATGATGAAGCTCGATGTCTTCGCCCCCGAGGAAAAGGTCGGCGACGTCATTGGTGACCTCAACCGTCGCCGGGGCATGATTCAGGGCCAGGAGCCGACACCCGGTGGTGTCCGCATCAAGGCCGAGGCTCCGCTTTCCGCGATGTTCGGCTACATCGGTGACCTTCGCACCATGACCTCCGGCCGTGGCCAGTTCTCCATGGAGTTCAGCCACTACGCCCCTTGCCCGAAGAACGTCTCCGACGACGTCATCGCCAAGGCCAAGGCCCGCGAGGAAGCGCTCAAGAAGTAACCGTGGCGGCGCTTTCCAAGCGCCCAGCCCGTTTCACCAACCCCGTCGTCCTCCTGGGCGGCGGGGTTTTTTGCAATCATCCCCGAGAACCCAAGACCTTGAAAGAAACCAAGAATTGAGATCCTTATCATGTCTCTTCCAGGTCCGCTTCGATTCGGCCCCCCGCACGCCTCGGATCCTCCAACCAAGCCCGATGCCCAGCGTCCGGTTTAATGAAGTCCTCCGCACAGCGACACCACCCATGCCTTCGAGTTTCAGTCAAACTGGCAGCATCGCAATCGAGCGTTCCAAGAGCCAGTAGCTCGCCACGATGCCAAGCGCATACTCCGCCGCGAGTGCGAGACGGGCAGGCCACTTGAGTTTCATTCTGGAAATGAGCCCCACCAGAACGATCCAGCCAGCCACGAAAAGGAGCTGGCCTGCTTCCACACCTAGATTGAAGAACAGCAATGCGGATGGAACGTCCGCCTGGGGAAGTCCGAGGTCGCCAAGAGCCCCTGCGAAGCCGAGACCGTGGATCAGCCCGAAGGCAAATGAAACGATCCAGGGAAAGCGCGAGGTTATACCGGACTTCCCTCGCCTCAGATGAACATTCTCCACCGCAAGGAACACGATGCTGAGGGCGATGACGGCCTCGACTGGCTCGGAGGGCAGCTCGAACAAGCCCAGAACCGAAAGGGCCAGAGTGATGCTGTGAGCCACGGTGAAGGCGGTGATGGTAAGCAATAGCTTTCGCATCCCCCTCACCAACAAGAGCAATCCAGCCACGAAAAGCAGGTGATCGACACCACCGAGGATGTGCTCCAAGCCCAGTTTGAAGTAACGCTTCGCAGTCGCCTGCCATGATCCGCTGCCTGCCTTCAACTGCGACATTTCGACAACAATTCCCTGTCCTCCGCTCATGAAGAACTGCCGTCCGATGCTGCCGTCGCGCCATTTCATCACCACCATGACGCCGTTCTTCTGCCAGGGCAGGATGATCCGATCCTCGGCGGTGAGCGGTCGCCCGACGGTCTCGAAGACCAGGCTGGTGGAGGTTTCCGTGATCGGAAAATCCTCGGGATCGGCCCATTTGCCATGCGCTGGCAGGATCGGGGCTGCAAACTCAGACATGCCCGGAGGGGGGGCCGCGTAGCGGATGCCATATCGATTCTCCGCCATCTCCATGATGGTGACCTGCTCGATCTTCGTGGTGTGCCCCATTGCCAGCGGGGCAATCAGGAGAACGAAAGTGATCAAAAATCGCAGCATAGGATCTAATGCTCACCCTCCTTGTCTGCACCCGGTTTTGGCATCACAATGCGATAACCTGCCTTGAGCAAATCCACCTCAAGCGCCACGGCGTCGGCCTGCTTCTGATTCATCCAGTGGGTTAGCAGAATTGGTTTGATCGCCTCGAGGGGCAGCGGTTGCTCAGCCTGGCGGGCGATGACCCGGATGAAGAACACGCCGCGAGATGAACGAATCGGCCCCTGCCATTCGTTGATCGGCTGAACGAAAACCTTGTCTGCAAAATCATTTCCCAACAATCGCTCGAGTTGCGGGCGGTAAGTGGGCGGCAGCGGATTGGCAAGCTGCATCGGTTCGCCAAGCGATCTTGGATCCGCTCCGCCCCGCAGTTTTGACAGCAGGTCAACAGGGATGCTCTCGGCGTTGGCGTATGCTACATGATCAAAGCTGATCTGCTGCGGCAGGGTCGTGCTTTCCCGTGGTAGTCTCGAACGAGTGGCATTCAACTCGTCGTCGGTTGGCTCTGCCGTCACAGGTTTGAGGGCGGAGCGCATCATCGAGATGAGCGTGCCACGCACCTGATTATCGGCGACCATCCCTCTTTTCTGAGCCTCCTGGAAGAGAATCTCGTCTTGCAACAACTGGTCTGCGATGGCGGCGCGCTCTGCCGCAGTCAATGGCCGGCCAAGTCTCTGGGCCATCATGCTGGACCGGGCCTCGACTGCGGCAGCTTGGATTTCCAATACCGGCTTCCGCAGCGGACGAGTCCAGAAATCGAGAGCCAGAAGCGCAGCAGCGGCGAGAAGGAAATGCAAAAGGGGTTCACG
>JAIYDT010000362.1 GCA_027487355.1 Verrucomicrobiaceae bacterium | reverse complement strand
TCGAAGCCGTTGGTGAGGTTGGCGGCGGAAAAGGCCTCCAGCGGCGGCTCGATGGTGAGGGCGAAGTTTTTCCCGTCCGGGCGGCGTCTTGGAGTCCAGAACTCGAAGGTGTCGATGCCACAGCCCGCAGGCGGGGTCTGGACAGCGGACTTGGCGACCGCCTTGTTGGCGGCGTGGACGAGCGAGAGGACGCCAGTGAGGCGCTGGTCGCTGAGATGGACCGAGACGTCCTCATTCTTCATCAGGCAGACGAAGGCGTAGAGCGGGGCGTTAAGGCTGAGGTCGAAGTCGAGGTCGATCGACTGCTGGCGTCCAGGCTTCAGTGGGAGATCGAGGGTCTTGAGGGTGACATCAGGCGTGTGGTTGCCAGGCTTGCTGCTGAGGCGGAACTCAGCCCGCAGGGTGGTGGCGGCGGCGACGTCGAGGGTGAAGGTTACCTTGGGCGAGGCTCCTGCCGAGAGAGGAAGCATCATGGCCCATGAATCCTGAAGGGTCAAAGTCTCACCGGAGGAGGTGAGGGTGTGAAGTTTCAGCTCACTGGAAGCCGTGAGAGTGGCCTTGGTGGCGAGGTCCTTCGGGTCTGAAAGCGGAACCTCGGGGAGGAAATGGCCGACGCGGAGGAGGTCACGCTGGAGTTCCGGGATGTGACCTTTTTCGAAGAGTCCGCGGGGGGAAACCTGGTGCTTCTTGCAGAGGGCGGCGGCGAGGGCGATCGCCTGACCGCCGATGCTGCATGTGGCCATGACGCGGGTGGAGCCGAAGGCGATGTGCGAGGCGCTGATGAGGCGACCTGCGATGAAGAGATTCGAGATATTACGACTGTAGTAGCAGCGATAGGGGATCTGGAAGACGCCCTTGCTGTGCCACTGGGTGCAGCCGGACTCGGGGCTGTAAACGCCCTCGACCGGATGGAGGTCGATCGCCCAGCCGCCGAAGGCCACGGCATCGGGATGGAGGCGTTGCTCGACGATGTCCTGCTGGGTCAGCATGAGGTCGCCCTCGAAGCGGCGGCTTTCACGCTTGCCGGGGATGGTGCCGACCCATTCCAGGGTCAGGGTTTCCGCTTCCGGGAACAGGCTGGAGTTCTTGATGTGGTTCCAGACGCCGTAGGCCACCTTCCAAAGTTCCCACTTGATGGTCTCACTTTCGTGGATGGTGTCGTGCTGGCCGCCCCACTCGAGCCACCACAGGCGGCAGCCGGAATCGCCGGCCTTGAAGTCACGCCAGCGGGGGATCTCGGTGATGTCCTGGAGCGCATAGCTCGGCGGCATGAATTTCACCGGCCGTCCGGTATCGCGCGAGTAGAAGTAAAGCGTGTGGCCGAGGAGTTCATTGTGGGCGGTTTCGGGCGCATAGGCCTCGCCGAACTCGGTCTTCGATTCCGCGCCGATGCGGAAAGCGGCACCGGCCAGGAAGCCGACGATGCCATCGCCGCTGGCATCGACGAAGAGCGGGGCGCTGATGAGGTAGGACGTGGAGTTCTGCGAGCAGAAGGCGCGGACCGAGCGGATCGAGTCGTCGGCGTTCTTTTCCAGATCGTGGACGGCGGTGTTGAGAAGGAGGGTGAGGTTCGGTTCGGAGACCGCCTTTTCCAGGAGGATGGTGTCGAGGATCAGGGCGTTGCCTTCCGGATTCCGGTAAAGGTTCTCGACCATGATCTCATCGATCAGGCCACCCTCGCGGGCCCAGCGGTTGTTGTTTCCCATGTGGGAGGTAGCCCCGAGGATCCAGAGGCGGACTTCGCTGGAGGCATTGCCGCCGAGGACGGGACGGTCCTGGACAAGAGTGACCTTGAGGCCGGCCCTGGCTGCGGTGATCGCGCAGCAGGCCCCGGCGAGTCCTCCGCCGATCACGGCGAGGTCGCAGGACAATTCGTCTGTTTTCGGAAGCCGGGAAGCTGCGGGTGGCTCGGTGATCATGTTGAATGAAATTGCAAGGTCAGGCAGTCCGGGGAACTTGGCGGTGGATTTTGCCAAAGTAAAGAACAAGCCACGCGATGGGGTGGAGGAAGGCCATGATCCAGAACCACTGGCCGTAGCCGTGGCCCTCGACCAGTTTCATGAGGCCGCCAAACACGGACTGGATCGCCTGGTCGAGAAAGCCGGTGGGCTTGCTGGAAGGGCCGGACACCATGCGGGCGACGATCATGTTCATGACGATGCCGCCGATGGTGCTGCCGGTGGCGACGAGGCTGAAGACGGTGCCGAGCGAGTGCTTTGGAACGAGGTCGACGATCAGCGAGCTGATGTTGATCAGCCAGGCGAGAGAGGCCACGACCGTGATGGCCGTGATGGTGAGGGAGAGGTCGAGGCTGGTGGCGGAGGAGATCAGCGGGGCGAGCGGCATCAGGCAGGCGCATCCGAGCATGACCCAGATGCGGCTGGTGGCGGGGGCTTTGCCTTGCTTGATCATCCGGCCGGAGAGCCATCCACCGAGCAGGCTGCCGAGGCCTGCGGCGGCGTACACGATCCAGGTGATCTTGACCTGCTCCTGGGTGAGATGGCGATCGCTGCCGAGGTACTTGGGAAACCAGAACTGATAGAAATACCAGACCGGGTCGGTGATCAGGCGTCCCACCAGCAGCAGCCAGGTGCCCTTGAAGCGAAGTACCTGCGACCAGGTCCAGGGGCTTTCCGGGCTGTTGGACGAGGGCGGATCACCCGCGGGTTTTTCCTCGATCAACTGCAACTCGCGGGCCCCGAGCAGACGGCTCTGTCTGGGCTCGCGGTAAAGCCACAGCCACGGGATTGCCCAGACCAGACCGGCCGCGCCGGTGAGGATGAAGGCGACCCGCCAGCCGGTCCCATGGCTCAGGATGCCGGTGATCCAGGGAAGTTTCTCCGCCCAGGGATAGGCAGCGAGTGGGATGACAAGCGAGGGCGCGAGGGTGGCGCCCAAGGTGGAGCCCATCGTGTAGAATCCAATCGCCAGACCACGTTCACGGGCAGGAAACCACTCTGAAACCGCCTTTGAGGCGGCCGGCCAGACTCCGGCTTCGCCCAGGCCTAACAGGAAGCGGAAGAAGCCCATCGATTTCACCCCGGTCGCCGCTGCGGTCAGGATGTTGGCGAGCGACCACCAGATGACGAACACCACCATGCCGACCCGCGTGCCGAAGCGATCCACGATGCGTCCGGAAACGAGATAGGACAGGGTGTAGGCGACGAGGAAAAGGTTGGTGACGTTGGCGTAATCCCGGTCATCCATTCCCAGATCGGGCTGGATGGTTTTCTCGGCGAGGACGGAAAGCGTCTGCCGGTCCACATAATTGAGCACAGCGGCCCCGAAGAGGAGGGTCACGATCCACCAGCGGAGTCCGGGAACCTTCAAGCCGCGTGAAGCCTCTTCAATGGATGGCCCGGGTGGGACGACTGGCTCTTTGGTGGGATTCACGGACAAAAGGTGGCTGGGCTTTCAATGGGACTTTGCGGACCATGCTTCAAAAGAGGATTGTCTGCCAGAGGTAAACGCGCATCACTCCTTTGAATTTGCGCAGCAAGCCGATGGAAGCCAATCCGACGAAAAGTCCAAGGACCTCGAGGGTCGCCGTTCTGGTGGATACCTCCACCAGTTGGGGGCGAGGGATCGTGAAAGGCGTGCATCGTTACGGCAGCCATACGGCAAGATGGCAGTTGTTTGTCGAGCCGCGCGGCATCGAGCAGCGGCGCTGGTTGCCGATGGGATGGAAGGGGGACGGCGTCATTGCGCGGGTGGGCTACCCCGAGCTCGCGGAGCAGTTGTTGGAACTCGGTGTGCCGGTGGTGAATGTTTCGGGCATTGAGATCCCGGGGGTGGAATTCCCGAGGGTGGTGACCGATCACGTGAAGTCGGCCCAGATGGCAGCCGAGCATCTGCTGGCGCGCGGGTTTCGACATTTCGGTTACTTCAGTCTGTTAGGGCTCAACTACGTGGCCGGTCATCAGCAGGCCTTTGCGTCGGCGCTGAGCCAATCGGGCTGCGGTTGTTCCCTTTACGCGGCAGTTCCGCAGCTCGGCGCGGCTGAACCGGACTGGAATCTCGACCTCGACCGGTTGGGTGCGTGGCTGAAATCCCTGCCGAAACCCGCCGCCATCCTGACCTGGAATGCCAGCGGTGCACGCGAAGTGCTCTACGCCTGTGGAGCGGCGGGACTGGCGGTGCCGGAGCAGATTTCCGTCATCAGTGGAACCGAGGATGACCTGTTCTGCGAAGTGGCTCTGGTGCCGATCACCGCCGTGAACCTCGCGGTGGAGGAGATCGGTCATCACGCGGCGAGTCTGCTCGATCAGATGATTTCGAAACGACGGATGAAATCACCGCCCGACATCCAGGTGCCTCCGCTGGGGGTGATCGAGCGGCGTTCGACCGACACGCTTGCGATCGAGGATGCCGCTTTGGTGAAGGCCTTGCAGTTCATCCGTGGAGATTCATCCCGCGTCATGCAGGTCGAGGACGTGGCGCGACATGCAGGACTGTGTCGTCGCACCCTGGAGCAGAGGTTTGCAAAAGCGCTGGGCCGATCACCCGCCGCCGAGATCCGGCGGATCCGGATCGAGCGGGCGATCGCGATGCTTCAGCAAACCAACCTGCCGGTGAACGCGGTGGCCGAGCGCTGCGGGTTCAGCACGTCGGAGTACATGGCTTCGGTCTTCCGCCGCGATCTCGATGTCGCGCCCCTTCATTTCCGGAAGCAGGCGCAGATCCGCCGTTAGATCTCACTCGTAGGTCAGTTGGGCGGAGGCCTTGCAGTCCTTGTCGGTGGTGAAGCGGATCCAGTAGGCGGAGAAATCGTCGGCAAACTTGTGGGTCAGCGGCTTGTTGGCCGTGACTTCGAGCGTGTCGACCTTGACCCAGTTGCCCGCGCCGCTGACGTCGACTTCCATGGTGATCTTCACGTCCGCGTCGGTGGAAAGCGTCAGCGATTTCTTGTCGTAGGCGGTCATCAGGTAGGGGTCCGAGACCTTTCCAGCGGTGACTGCGGTGTCTTTCCATGGACCTCCCTGGCCGCGTGGCTTGCCGAGCTTCCAGGCGTCGTCGATGGCTCCTGCCCAAAGGGCGGTCTTGCCGTCATCGGAGGGGATGATGTGGGGATTGTTGGAACCGTCCTTGGTGGTGATCCCGGAGCAGATGAGGAGTCCGCGATAGGAACAGAAATCGTGGATCATGCGGTTGTGCGTGGCGACCGGCCGCATCCGTGAGGCTCCGCCGGCATTGCGTGCGGGGAGTTCGTAGAAGGAGCCGCCAAGGTTGAGGAGGTCGCGCTCGGTGGCGACTTCGCGGACGACACGGTGTTTTCCGAACAGCTCGGAAGCCTCGCCCTTTGGCATGCGCCAACGGGTTCCATCGTCCTCCACGTAAACAGCGGAAGCCTCATCGCTGGTGATCTCGAGTACTGGGATCGCGGTGTTCTTCTCGAAGCCTACGAGAGGATCTTGGTCTTGCTGCCTGACGAGCTTCAGCTCGGCATCGAGTTGATAGTATCCGAGCGAAGTGCCATCCGCAGAACGGGCTGCGAAACCGAGGGCGCGCTTGTTGCCATCGAGCGAGCGGACCAGCCCGCCGGTGGCGGTGGTGTCGCCTGCCTTGGCGATGCCGTTGAAGATCGGATCGGCCTTTTCGCTCCGTGGGTCTTCATTTCGATAAGAGAAAGCGGCGGTGGCCTTGCCACAATCCTTGGCGGACTTCACCCGGATCCACGCACCCTTGTCTGCGGCGGTGAACTCGACCGTGGTTTCCTTTCCGCCAGGCACGCTGATCTCGCGAAGTTTCGACCAGGTGCCGTTGCCCTCGCGATCAATTTCCAAGGTGAAGGAAACAGGCTCTGTTAGATCGTGATTGAGATGCAGCAGGCGGTGGTCGTAGCCGGAAAAGAGGAAGGCATCCGAGGCGACGTCTGCCTTCACGTTCTCATCGATCCAGACCGAACCTCGACCGATGACCGGACCGATGTGGTCGAGTTTCTCCGGTGAGAGGAACCACAGGTTCGACTGGGATTGGGGCGGGGTGACCTTGCCCTTGGCCTTGCGCGAGGCGAGGAACTCGGACTTCGCGGTGTCGTCGCAGCCGAAGACGAGGCGTCCGTTCCAGTTCGCAAAGTCGCCGATGACCTTGAGATAGTTCGAGCGTGGCGAGATGCCGGCGGACTTCTTCGGGTTGAAGTCCCTTGGAAACCTCCAGAACGTGCCGTGCATGGTCATCAGGAAGTCCTTTTCGCCAATCTCGCGAATGCGGGGCCATTCAGTGTTCCAGCCATGGGCACCATCGTAGGAGTGCGAGCCCTTGGGCAGGCGATAGGCTGACCACTTTCCGTCACTGAGGCACATCAGGATGAGGGAGCGATGGTCCCAGCCGATCGACCAGAGGGGAGCGTCCGGCGACTCCGCCTTACCCATGATGCCTCCCGGGCCGGTGACGTCGGTGAATTGGTTGCGGCGGACGACAGTCCACTTGTCAGCCTTGCCATCCCACTCGGCGAGCACACCGCTGGGCACGGTGGGGTCGGACAGGGCCTCCTTGGCATGGTCGCCGTTGTTGGCGTAAACGTATCGTCCTTGTCCCGAGTAGAAGCCCTTGCCGTGATAGCCGGGAAGGCTTGCTTTTCTACCCGACTTGTTCTCGGCGACGCCCTTCTTGAATTCGCCACCGATCTGGAGTTGCTCATCGATCCAGAGGTCGGTGACGGCGAGCGTTTTCACATCGACCTCGTAGATGCCTTCCTCCATGGTGGCGTAAAGGATCTTGTTGGCCGGATCCGTTAGACTGCGCGCGTTTCCGGTCGGGCGACCGAACATTTGGGAAAACGGGATGGTGCGGACATTGCCTTTCGCGTCGATCACGTTTGGACCAATGAAAAGCTGCTGCGACTCGGGATGGATCATCCGGTTCGCCGGAGTGCCGCCGATGCTTTCCGGGCGAACGATCTGCTGGAGGTCTGGCGTGAACTCATAGAGCTTGTCGCTCGATCCCTTGGGCATGTGCGGGGCATAGGTCACGACCCACAGGCGGTCGGCCCAGGGCACCACAGCTCCGGTGCCGCATTCGCCTTCGTTGTTGTAGTAGGCGAGGCTGGGGTAGATGCCGGAAATTTCCAGCGGCTCGGCGAAGGCGGCCGAGGTCAGGGCGAGGAGCGGAAGGGTGAAGCGCATGGGTGTGGATGGAGGTTCTTGGCAGGGTTTGCTGGCTGGGGAGTGTCACGGCGATCCAGAAGCAACACATCGGTTTTTGATTTTTGTTGGGAATGCAGGCCCCGAGGGATTTCTACGACGATCTTGATGCGAATCCTCCAACAGGAAATTCCCAAGAGAAGGTTTCGTACAGGGGGCTGCGTGGAAATCTTTCTGTTAGATTGATCTAGGAGTTGACTTTCCTTGGCCGATCTGATGTAGGGTAGGAGTTCTTTTTCGATTTCGTCCAACTATCCGATTTATGTCAAACCCACGCTTTTCCCGTTCGGCTGTTGTTCTGGTTCCTTTGCTCCTCCTCATTGCCTTTTCCGTCTGGAAGGGGTTCCAACGAGAGACAAGTTCGACTCCAACAGCAGAGCCGGGAGGCGGTGCTCACGTCCGACGAGTCGAGGGGAACGACCCGGTTGCCGAGTCCCTCGCGGCGAAAGGAACGGATTCAGGTTTAGACGGGAACGCGACCGATGCGTCGCCATCCTCGGCTGGTGAAGTTCAGGCCAAACCCGACATGGCAAGGATCGAGGCCTTTCAGGGGTGGACGGCACGATGGAAGGATGCGGATTCAGAGGGGCGCAAGGCATTGATCAAGGAGGGCCTTGATTTGGCGACGGCGAGGCGTGCGGAGTTCAAGGCCTTGATTGCCACCGATCCTCGTCGTGCGCTTGAGCTCGCGGTTCCAAGGGTGATCCGGCAGGATCTTCCGGCGGGGATTTTGGCGCAACTGGAGTCACCGGTGTCCGCGAAGGGGGACTTCAACGTTTACATGGGACGTCCTGCTCCTGGAGTGGAGGTGCCGCCGGAAGGGTTGACCTTGAGATACTTTGAATCGGAAGGAGTCAGCTACAAGGCACGGGTCTTCGGCGAACTGGAGCATGTCACCAGCCGCCAGGGATTTCCCCTACAAGGCGTCTCGATTGATCGTGAGTTCGCGGTCGCGGAAAACGCGGTCAGGCGTCTGGAGGTCGGGGAACGGATCACGGCTGGCACCACGGTCGAGAGCTCCTGTCCGGTCTCCGGAAAGACCACGACGGCGGTCGCCTCGGGTGAGCCCGTGACCGATGACTCCCCGACGGTGGAAATCGCGGGGCGGGTCATCACGCTTTGCAACGGCTCACACGTCACCGTGCTGGAGGACAACTTCCGGACTTATGTTCAGGCAAATGGATCGGGTGGCGCGGGCTTCTTCATGGAGAACTTTCCCGGCACCGCCTCGACCGCGATCGGCAACCTTCGCTGCCTTTACATCCGAGTCACGTATCCGGACCAGATGGCCCAGCCGAACACCGAGGAGCAGGCCTATGCGGACATGCGCGACAACGCCCGCTTCTTCCTCGAGAACTCCTATGGGAAGATGACCCAGACCACGACCTTCACGCCGCTGATCACGCTGCCCCGCAGTTTGGCCTGGTACAAGGCGAAGGACGGCGAGGTGGACTGTCTCGGGCTGGTTCACTCGGACGCGAGAAGCGTCGCCAGGGAACTCGGATACGATTCAGCTCAGTTCAACTGCATCATCGTCCGCGTGAACAAGGGACCACGCCTCGAAGGCATCTCGTGGGGCGGCGGAAGCAGCGTGTGGATCACCTGGGACGGCATGGATGTCCTCAACCACGAGATCGGCCATTCGCTTGGACGCAACCACGCGAACTCCTGGACCTCTCTCGACGGCACACCCTATGGCTACGGCCAGAATGCGGAATACGGCAACCCCTTTGACGTCATGGGGGGCAGTGGTGGTTTCAGCGCCCATTACAACACGATCAGCAAGCGGGCTCTGAACTGGCTGCCGACCGCCTATGTGCATTCACCGAAAGCCAACGGCGTTTTCCGCATTTTCGCCTACGACCAGCCGACCCTGGAGGAAGGAAAGCGCTATGCCCTGACCGTGGCGAAGGACAGCGTGCGGCAATACAACCTCGAGTATCATCCGGCGCGCGGTGGTTATCTGAGCGACAATGCGCTGGTCCTCTACAGCGGCATGGGCTCGAACGCGGGCCATCTGCTCGACACCACCCAGGGCAGTCCGAATGGAAAGAATGACGGGGGCATCGCGATCGGGCGCACCTATTCCGATCTGGAGGCCGACATGCATTTCACGGTGCTGTCGAAGAACAACACCACACCGCCCTCACTCGACATCGCCTATCAGCGCGGTCCCTTCCCGGGAAATGTCGCGCCGACCACGACGATCGCTGCCTCCACGACCAACGCGCTGGTAGGCGATACGGTGACCTTCACCGCGACGGCCAACGATTCGAACGGCGATGCGCTGGCCTATCAGTGGGAGTTCAGCGACGGAGTCGCGGGCACGAACTCAGCGAGCATTTCCCGCACTTTCGCGGCAGCCGCGCAAGTCACCGCCATGGTGACCGTTTCCGACATGAAGGGCGGATCGGTGCGCGCCTCGGTGGTGGTGAATGTCGGCAGTCATGGGAAACAACTCGTCACCGGAACGATCACGGCTGGGGGCCAACCTCTGCCAGGAGTCTATGTCACTGGCGGCGGGTCCTGGTGCTATTCGAATGCCGATGGAACCTACTCGCTTTCCGGCATCACGGCTGGATCGCAGACGCTCACCGCGACCCTCAACGGCTACACGTTGACACCGTCGTTCGCCAATCCACTGACCGTGGTCGCTGGAAGCAACGTCGCCAACTGGACTGCGGCTGCCTCCAACTTCGTGACGCTTTCCAAGGTTTCGGATGCCACCGAGGGCGGGGCCAACGGAGTCTTCCGCCTGATCCGTGGCGGAGATGCCAGCGCTGCTCTAACAGTCCTCGTTTCCCCCGTCAGTGGAACCGCAATCAAGACCACTGACTACACCTTCACGCCTGACTCAGTCGCCTCCGGCTCCTTCCAGGCCTTCACCATTCCCGCCGGGGCAGCCTCTCTCGATGTCAGCGTGGCGGCAGTCAATGACACCGCCGCAGAAGGAACCGAAACCATCGGCCTGCAGCTTGCCTCCGCCGCCGGCTATCTGTCGGCCACGGTCAATGCGGTCGTGATGTCTCTGATCGACAACGACACCAGCCTTCCTCAGGTCGCGGTCATCGCCCCGGATCCCTATGCCAACGAATCGTCAGGCGATTCGGGCAGTTTCACCTTCACCCGAACTGGATCGACGGC
>JAIYDT010000390.1 GCA_027487355.1 Verrucomicrobiaceae bacterium | reverse complement strand
TGGGAGCAGGATGCTCCAGAGACGGACTGGAGCGGGACGCTCCAGCCACGGCATCAGATCTTCCGCTCTTCGAGGAAGCGGGCGACCCAGCCGATGTCGTAGTTTCCGCTGGCGAAGTCGGGGTGATCGAGGATCTCCATCTGGAAGGGGATGGTGGTCTTGATGCCCTTGATCATGAATTCGGAGAGGGCGCGCTTCATGCGGGCGATGGCGATTTCTCGGGTGGCACCGGTGACGATGAGCTTGGCGATCATCGAGTCGTAGTAAGGCGGGACCGAGTAGCCGGAATACACGTGGGTATCGACGCGGACACCCTTTCCGCCGGGGGCATACCACATGTCGATCCTGCCGGGGCTGGGGCAGAAATTGTTGTAGGGATCCTCGGCGTTGATGCGGCACTCGATGGAGTGGCCACGGGGGCTGGCCTTGAGGACGTGGTCGGAAAGCTGCTCTCCGGCAGCGACGCGGATCTGCTCCTTGATGAGCTCGCAGCCCATCACTTCCTCGGTCACGGGATGCTCCACCTGGATGCGGGTGTTCATCTCCATGAAGTAGAAATTCTCCGCCTTTTCATCGACGAGATACTCGATCGTGCCGGCGTTTTCGTAGCCAATCGAGCGGATCAGATTGACGGAGGCCTCGCCCATGCGCTGGCGGAGCTCCGGGGTCAGGAGAGGCGACGGGCATTCCTCGATGATCTTCTGGTTGCGGCGCTGCATGGAGCAATCGCGCTCACCGAGGTGGATGAAGTTTCCATGCGAGTCGCCGAAGATCTGGAACTCGATGTGGTGGGGATTGAGAACGAGCTTTTCGAGGTAGCACTCACCGTTTCCGAAGGCGGCCAGGGCCTCGTTGGAGGCGGCCTGGAACAGGGAAAGGAACTCCTCTTCCTTGAAACAGGGACGCATTCCGCGGCCACCACCGCCGGCGGTGGCCTTGATCATGACGGGCAGGCCGATCTTCTTCGCCGCCTCGAAGGCGGTCTCGGCGTCCGGCATGATGTCGGTGCCGGGGGTGATCGGGACGCCGTTGGCGACGGCGGTGGCGCGGGCGGTGGCCTTGTCGCCCATCATGGAAATGACTTCCGAAGAGGGCCCGATGAACTTGATCCCGGAGGACGCGCAGATTTCGGCGAAGCGGGCGTTTTCCGAGAGGAAACCATAGCCGGGGTGGATGGCATCGGCCCCGGTGATCTCGGCGGCGGCGATGATGCGGTCCGGCTTCAGGTAGCTTTCCTTGCTGGAGGCGGGCCCGATGCAGACCGACTCGTCGGCGAGGTGGACGTGCATCGAATCGACATCAGCCTCCGAGTAAACGGCGACGGATTCGACCCCGAGTTCACGGCAGGCGCGGATGATGCGGAGGGCGATTTCGCCGCGATTGGCGACCAGGACGCGCTTGAACATGGGAGCAGAGTGGGAAGTGTTCAGTGTTCAGTTTTCAGGAAGAAAACAGAGCACAGGCTGCGAGGAGAAGAGAGGTTTTCAGGGAGAAAACGGATCACTTGATGCGGAAAAGGACGTCGCCGTACTGGACGGGGTTGGCGTCCTCGGCGACCACGGCGCAGATGGTGCCGGAGCGCTCGGCCTTGATTTCGTTCATCACCTTCATGGCCTCGATGATGCAGAGCGTCTGGCCTTCGGAAACCGTGGAGCCGACCTCGACGAAGGAAGGAGCATCCGGGGCGGCCTTGCGGTAAAAGGTGCCTACCATCGGGGAGGTGATCTCCGCACCTTCGGCGGCGGCAGGGGCTGCGGGAGCGGAGGCCACGGGGGCGGAAGCGGCTGGCGCGGCGGCCACGGGGGCGGCCTGGGCAGGCATCGAGGCAAGCAGGCCCTTCAATGCGTCGAGGTCCGGGCCCTTCTTGAGCTTCAGGTGGAAATCCTCGCCGGTGAGATCGAAGTAGGTGAGGCCATGCTCGTTCATGAGCTCGACGATGCGGCGAATTTCCTGAAGGTCCATGGTGGCAGAGTCGTGAGGTGGTGGCCGTCGCGGGAATCGCGCTGGGCGGTCCGCGAAGCTATGGACGCACGGGAAACAGCGTCAAGCGGAACAAGAGGGGAAGAATTGCGGATTGCGGATTGCGGATTGGGGATTGGGAGAAATTCTGAGAGAGAGAATCGACAGGTGAGCGCTGATTGCGTGAAGTTTTTCACGTCATGACGGCCAGTTCCCCGCTTCTCCCCCGCCCTCCGGTGCCTGCCGAGTTCATTCCGGCAGACTATTTCCGGGTGTTGGAAAAATCGGAGATCTTTTTAGAAAACAAGCCGCTGGAGATCGATCTCGGCTGCGGCGACGGCTCGTTTCTGCTGGGAATGGCGGCGGAGCATGCGGATCGGAATTTTCTCGGGGTCGAGCGCCTGCTGGGCCGCGTGCGGAAGGTCGGCAAGCGGATATCCCGGGCCGGGCTCACGAATGCCAAGGTGCTGCGCCTGGAGAGCCGCTACACGATCGAATGGCTGTTTCCGCCGGAATCGGTCTCGCGCCTGCACCTGCTCTGCCCGGACCCATGGCCGAAGGCGAAGCACCATCGCAAGCGTCTGGTGCAGCAGGACTTTCTCGAAGCGCTGTGGAAGGTGCTGGAGCCCGGCGGCGAGTTCCTGTTCATGACCGATCACCCGGAGTATTTCGAGTGGGCTTCGGACCAGGTCGCGCGTTTCGGAAAGCTGGAGCGGCTGGAGTGGGACGAAACCACGTTCTTTTATCCGAAGACCGATTTCCAGCTCCAGTGGGAGGCCGAGGGGAAATCCATGCACCGCCTGCGGGGAAGGAAGCCACTCAGGGCCGACTGAGCCGCAATTCCCGCCCATCGACGAAGCCCTTCAGCAACAAAGTTCCGTCTTTCTCCGGCGTGATCGTAACGCCACCGGTCGCTCGCTGGTCCAGCACCTCAATGCCCGAGCGGCGCCACCAAGCCACCTTGCGCGAATCGAGCTGCTCTTCCGGCGGATGTGGGGAATTCGAGGCCACGATTGCCCTCGGAGCCACCGCCTTGATGAATTCATCGCCGAGGGAAAGGTCAGTGCGATGGTGCCCGGCGATCAGGATGTCGGCCTTCAGATTCTGCCCGGAGGCGAGCAGTTTCCGTTCGGTCCGCAGCCCGGCGTCATTCACGAACAGGATCCGCCAGCCTCGCCAGTTCAGGCGGTAAATGGCCACGCGTTCGTCCGCGATCGCATCCCAGGCGAGCGGATCCGGCGCATGCAGGACCTCCAGGGTCGCGTCATCAGGAAATGGCAAGCGCATCCCCGATTGGGCGAGTAGCGCCTTCAAGCCATCTCCCCGCCAGCTTCGGAACGCGGGGCTGCGGGATCGTTCCACCGGCAGCAGCACCTGATGGATCGGGGCGGACTGGAGCAGCAGCGCGCCCCCTCCGATGTGCCCTCCATCCGGATGACTCAGAACCACCGAGTCCGGACTGAGCCCGAACGATCTCATCGAAGGCAGAATGACCCGACGAAAGGCAAACTTGTCGCCGCAATCCATCATCACCGTGCCATCGCTTGCCGCGAAACAGGCCGCCCCGGCACCATAATCGAGATCATAGACCAGCAGAAAGGGTCGCTTACCCCTCGGGATCGTCAGGCTGGCACCCGGGACCTCCGCAAGCTTTTCCGCCAATCCCGAGCAGGCCCACGCCACCTTCGCGTTCGCCTGATTCACCACCCGCGCCACCTCCGGCGAAATCGGATGCACGGCCGCCGACACCAGCCCGCAGACCAGCAACACGAACACCACCGGGATCATGAACAATGAGGCGATCACCGCGATCGGCGTCACCAGACCGAAATGCCAAACCGTCAGAGGGGTCGAGCCCAGCCCGGCCGCACAGGACACGGCCACGGAGTCAGTCACCCAGCGTTTTGCCCCGAACCAGCGCATCTGCCAGTTCGTCAGCAGCGCCTTCGGCAGGTAGGAATCCGGCTCGGCGTATTTCCCGAGCCTCCTGGAAAACCAGCCACCCCAGAGCCCGATCGCCGCCACCACGCCATAGGAAAGCTGCACCCCGGCCTGCCCCAAGAGCCGCCCATCCCACACCGCCGCGCCCAGCAACACCGCGCCGAGGGCATTGAGCAGATCGGGCCTGCGCCTCGCCATGAAGGCGCTCAGGAACACCGCCGCCATCCACGCCGAACGCACCGCCGGCGGGCTGTTTCCCGTGATCCAGGAGTAGCCGAACATCAGCGCGATCAGCAGCGGGATCGCCACCCGCCTCGGAACCCCCAGCAGCTTCAGGAAAAACCACACCGCCATCCCCACCATCGCCACGTGCAGGCCGCTCACGGAAAACACATGCAGCGTGCCGCTGTTCCGGAACGCCGCCACCACCTCATCGTCGTCCCTCGGATACTCGCCGATCACCACCGCGCGGATCACATTCGCCTCACGGCCTTCCTCCTCCAGCCCATCCGTCACCGCCGCGCGGAAGCCCTTTTTCACCGAGGCCGCCCACGCCGCCCATCTGCCGGTGGAAACCTTGCCCCCTTCCCGATCCGCCAGAAAAAGCGCCGCCGCGCCCTGCCTGACGAGCCAGGCCGGTTCATCAAACTCCCCCGGATTCCGAGGCGCTTCCGGCGGGGAAAACTGCCCGCGACCCTGAACCTTCGCGCCCGAGACCGGCACCTCGCCACTTCCACACCAGAGAACCACCGACTCCGGCAGCCCCTCGGTCTCCAGCCGGGCCAGAGCAGACCAGCCTTGGCCACTCGACTTCGGGTCCTCGACCAATCTCGCCGTCACCGCCGAGCTGGGCCGCCCGGCGGACAGCAGCAGGTCCGTCGCCTCCCGGGTCTTCGATTGTCGATAGCCGAACGAGCCCGCCGCCGCCAGCGCGCAGGCCAGCGCGAGGCAGGCCGCCCGTTTTCCGAGGAGCCAGAAGGCCACCAGCCCGAGCAGCCCACAAACGACCGCACCAAGCGGCAATGAGACGCCCGAGGAGGACACCGCCGCCACTGCTGCGAGTGCCCCACCCAGCAACGGATGCTGCCTGAAGAATGCACCCGCCCGCTGCCTCATGGTCTCAGATCAATCCCCACTCATGGAGCTTGTGACGGGCGTTGGCCGAGTGACGGGTTTCGGGGAACTGCGCCATCACCTGATTCAACATCGCGGCCGCAGAGGCCCGGTCACCGGCATCCTCGTCGTAAAGCTCGGCCAGTCGGAACAGGAAATACGCGGCGTTGTTGACCTCCCATTCCTGGCTCTCCAAGGCATGGCGGATCGTCTGAATCGCGGCGGCCGGATCTTCCAGTTGCTCCTTCTGGATCTTCGCGATCTCCACCCACGGCAGACGGTTGAGCGGATCCGCCTTCGCAGCCTCGCGGAAGGACTCGATGGCTCCCTCATAATCCCCCTGCGCCACCTTCGAACGCGCGGCGTGCATGGCGTCCGCTTCGTTATCGACCTTCTCGCCGCTGTCATAGACCGAATGGGTCGCCTTGTGGGCCAGCATCGGCAAGACGTCCACCACCACCACCATGCCGACCAGGCCAGCCGTCAGGAACGCGAGCAGGATGCCGCTGAAAAGCTTCTCATTACTTCGGGTGTCGATCGTCGACTTCAGCTTCGGAAGCTCGTTGTTTTCGTCGATCCCGGCGTTCTCCAGCACATCCACCTTCGCCTGGAGGGCCTTGGTCTCTCCACCGGATCTATTGTAAAAGATCCAGCCCCCGGCAATCGCCGCCGCCAACAAGAGATAAAACAACCACTTCATGTTCGGCGAAGCTACTGAAGCCAGCCGGGAGGACGGAAGGAAAATCCTCGGCCCAGTCAAAGCCTCCTCGCGTTCCGGCCCTCGTCGATGAGCTGCCAGAAGTGCTTGGACTTCGCCAATTCCTCATCTTCCCCCACCGGCATCTTCGAGCGGAAGAGGAAGTCCGAGAGCGTG
>JAIYDT010000022.1 GCA_027487355.1 Verrucomicrobiaceae bacterium | reverse complement strand
GCCTTTTTTCGCGATTGCGATGCGCTGCTCCGGATGCGTGGCGTAGTGGCGGATCTTTTCTGTTAGATCGTCGATGCCGTCGAAATACACCAGCTCGTCCTCGGCATACAGCTCCTCCAGCCCGGCCCCGCGCGGGGTGAGGGTGAGGATGCCGTTGCCCATCAGTTCGCCGATGCGCGAGGACGAATAGAGGGAAACATCGGCGCGGCGGGAAAGGTTCAGCGCCATCTTCGACTGGCGGATGACCTGCTCCTTTTCCCAACCGAAGATGCCGGGTCGGTCGAGGCAGCCGTAAATTCCGCTTTTCAACTCCGGGAGGCGTTTTTCCAGATCCTGCAGAAAGGCACGCCGCTGCGGCTCGCCCTTGTCGCGTCCGAAGAACAGGAAGTCGTGAAGGAACCCCGTGGTCTCGAACGCGCGATGGCACTCGATCCCGGCATCGACCGCCGTGGGGATGAAGGCGGCCGGACAGTTCGGGCGGGAAAAGGATTCCAGCAGGCTGCCACCGGTCGAGCAGAACAAGGCATCCAGCACGCCGAGCCGTTCGGTCAGATGGAGAGTGTCCTTTTCATCCCACAACGGATCCACATACCACAGCCCGATCCGGATGTCGGGCAGCGCCCTGCGGATTTCCTGAAGCGTGGAGGCTGTGATGTACTGCGCGTGGCCTAGAAGCAGGAGGTCAGGATGGACGTTCCTGCAGGTCTCGATCAGGGCGCGGTTGGCCGGCTTCTTTCCCAGCGACTTCCCGCCCAGCGGCGAAAGCATCCGTGCGCGGTCATTGATTGAAAACGGATACACGAAGTGCCCCAGGCGCACGAGGCCGTGGTGGATCTTCTGGTCCTGGTTCCAAAGATGCGCGCCATCCTTGTCGAGCTGGAGGTTGGCGGCGTGAACGATGCGCATGCGGCGAGTTTCCCGAAAGGAAGTTGCCGAAACAAGGCGCAATGCTCCGGCAGGGCGGCGGTCCAAGTCGCTCCTTGACTCCCTGCGCCACCGATTCTTGTTTGATTGCGTGAAAACCGTTTCCGCGCTCTGCCTGGTCCTTTGCTCATCGCCCCTGCACGCGCAGGAACCGGTCGCTGACAAGCTGCTGGACCAGGTGATCTCGCACCCGGGCTCCTACTCGCAGGTCTGCGATGTGATGAGCGCACCCTCAGACATTCCCTATCAGCTTTTCCAGATCACCTCTTTCTATGGGGCGAGTCTTTCGAAGGCGAACCAGGCGCTGGTGGATGGAAATCGCGATGGTCTGGTGCGGGCGCTCCGCAGCCGCTTGCTGGCGGTGGATTTTTCACGAAAGCCGGTGGCCCCTGCCGAGGATCCGAAGCCGGAGGAGAACTTCTTCGACGGGAGAGCCTATGGATGTGACCCAAAGGCGCTGAGCCCGATCCTGTTGGAACTGATCGACCGGCTTCACGGCATTGAGGCGCTGCCGGAGTTGCTGGTGGTGGAGCAGAAGCTCGTGGACGGAATCGCGAAGGCCAAGGACGACGCGAAAGTCGCACCTCCTGAGGCCACGGGCTGGCAGGTGGCGGAGGAGAGCGTCGACTACGACGAAAACGAGCCCGAAGCGAAACGGGATCGCCGTGTGAAGCTGTTCCAGGCCCGCGTCGCCCAGCGCGATCTCGTGATGCTGATGGCGAAGCTGATGCGGGAAAAGGCCTACAAGCCCTATCTCGCCACGACGATCGAAGCCGCCTACGTCAAGGGCCTGAAGGCGGAGGCGAAGGAGAAGGGTTATGACAAGCTCAAGACCTCCGAGCTGCCGGAGGAGATCGAGGGCGTGCCAGTGGAAATCGATCCGATCACGAAGATCATCTCCACTTCCTACTTCACCGTGAAGCTGCCCTACACCCGGGAATCCCGCGACGAGATCCGCGCCGCAGCGGAAAAATGGATCGCCTTTTTTCCATGAAAGGCCTCGCCATCGTCTGGGCGCTGATTGTTTCCGCGCTTGGAGCCGAAGTGAAGGACGGGCCGAACCAGCACAAGCTGGTCGTCGTTTCGGGCGGGAGCTATGCGCTCGGAGATGCCTCGCACAAGCTGAACAAGCCGCATGAGTTCAAGACGGCGGGCTTTTCGATCTCCGACGCGGAGACCACCAACGCGCAGTTCGCGGCCTTCGTCGCGGCCACCGGCTACATGACCTGGGCGGAGCGGAATGGCTGGAGCCTGGTCGGTGGCGAGGGCAGCGCCGAGTGGGTATGGACGAAGATGGCCGGTGCCAACTGGCGGCATCCCTTCGGTCCGGACGGTCCCGATGCCGAAAAACTTCCGCAGCACCCGGTGACGCAGATTTCCGGCGAGGATGCGCGGGCCTACTGCAAATGGATCGGCGGACGGCTGCCGACGATCGACGAGTGGGAAACCGCCGCACGGGCTAGCGTGCGGACCGAGTTTCCATGGGGGAAATCGTTCGAGAAACTGAAGACCAACACCTGGAACGGCATCGACCATCGCAAGAACACCCGCGAGGACGGGCATGTTCTAACGGCTCCGATCCGCAGCTATCCGCCGAACGCCTGGGGGCTCTACGATGTGATCGGAAACGTCTTCGAATACTGCGAAGGGCACCCGCCGTGGATGAGTTCGGACCAGGCCGAGCAGCGCATCTGCGGTCGCGGCGGCTCGTGGTGGTGTTCCAGCCATTGCTGCAATTTCCACAACCTCCTCGACATCGGCAGCATGATCAAGACCGCCGCGCTGCCGAACCAGGGCTTCCGGGTGGTGTTTCCCTGAAACGAAATCCATCCGGCCCGCAGATGCCACTCACAGGTTGCGCGTTTGGGATTTCCGGCTAGTCTGCGCGGATGGTCACCAAAGCCCTCCTTTCCTGTGCCGCCCTGCTGACGGTGGCCACTGCGTCCGCCCGCATCGGGGTGGAGAAAGTCGCTGAAAAGTTCGAGCGTCCGGTCTGGGTGGGGCAACCCGCCGGGATTTCCGACAAGCTCTGGGTCATCGAGCAGGTCGGCAAGGTCTGGATCATCGACGCCAAGACCGGAGCCCGCTCGGAAAAGCCGTTCCTCGACATCACCGCCGACGTCAGCCGCAAGGGCAACGAGATGGGCCTGCTGGGAATGGCCTTCGCGCCCGACTTCAAGACCAGTGGTCGTTTCTATGTGAACTTCACCGATGGCTCGATCAAGACTCGCATCGTCCGCTTCACCGCCACCAAGCCCTTCACCGAGACGGACGCGGCCAGCGCCGAGGTTCTCTTCACCTACGATCAGCCCTACCAGAACCACAACGGCGGCTGGATCGGCTTCGGCCCGGACGGCTACCTCTACATTTCCGCCGGGGATGGCGGTGCGGGCGATGATCCACAAAATCGCGCCCAGGACCTGAAGACCCATCTTGGCAAGATGCTGCGCGTCGATGTCTCCCAGGAGAAGGGCTACACCGTCCCGAAGGACAATCCCTTTGTTGGAAAGTCCGATGCCAAACCGGAGATCTACAGCTACGGACTGCGCAATGCCTGGCGTTGCTCCTTCGACCGCAAGACCGGCGACCTCTGGATCGGCGACGTGGGCCAGAACAAGTGGGAGGAAATCAACGCCATCCCGAAAGGAAAGGCCAAGGGTGCCAACCTCGGCTGGCGTCTTCGCGAGGCCGACGTGCCGAACCCGAACAGCAAGATCGCCGGCGACAATCCAGCTGGCGCGATCGACCCGGTTTACGTTTACAAGCACGGCGGCAGCAGCACCGAAGGCGTGTCGGTCACCGGAGGCTACGTCTATCGCGGTCCGGTCAAGGAACTGGAAGGTCGCTACATCTTCGGCGACTACCAGAATCCCCGGATCTGGGCCTTCGAGCTCAAGGGCGGGAAAGCCAGCGGATTCAAGGACCTGACCGATGAACTGAAGCCCGAAGACGGTCGCCGGATCAACCTGATTTCCTCCTTCGGGGAGGACAATGAGGGAAATCTCTACATCGTCGATCACACCGGACCGATCTACCGGGTTGTCGGGAAATGACCGGATGGTCGCCTGTCGTTCCGTTCGCCATGAGAAAGCCGACCTCGTCTCCGAGGTCGGCTTTTGATTTTCAGGATCGACCGACAAGCATCGGCATCAAGCTGAGCGGCGGCGGCGGATCAAGCCGAGTCCGAGGGCCGCGAGACCGAGGATGGCGGAGCTTGGCTCAGGCACTGCGACGACTCCCACGTAGCTTCCGGTGGCCACGCTGATGTTTGGAGCCTGGCTGCCGGGATTGAGGTCCACCTGGAACAAGCTGCCGCCGAAGCCTGTGGTCGGGATGTTGAACAGGTTGCCGTCAAGGATTGAGAACGAGAACGAATCCGGGATCCCGCCAGCATCGACGTTTTCGGTCAGGCTCAGATCAAACTCGAACGAGGCACCTGGAGTGAATTCCTGGTAGAACTCGTTGAAGGCGTTCGTGTCGGTGAGGGTGATCGCGCCGGGAAGGCTGCCGCTGGCTCCGCCCAACAGGTTGGCTGGGCCGAATGGCACACCACCGCCGTTGAAGCTGAAGTTGCTGATGATCGCAGTGTTGTTGCCGGTTGTTCCGCCGCTGTTCAACTGGAAGTCGATCGAGAACGGACCGTTGCCGGAGTTCTCGGGAGCAGTGAGCACGGAGGTATTGACAGACACGCGATAGAGCGCTGCGTGGGCCGCGCCAGTGGACATCAGGAGGCCGGTGGCGAGGAGGAGGGAACCTTTGAGGAGTGGATTGGAGTTCATTTCGATTGGAGTTGTTAGATTGTAAGAAGGCCGCACCGGGACGCTTCGGCCCCGGTGCAGCCAAGTTTGAGTGGTCTCAGGGAGTCGTGATGCTGTTCAGCGTGCGGGCAGTGTAGGAAATGGCGGCATTGGTCGGATTGCTGAACTGCAGGCTGACGGTAGCGGAGGCTCCTGGAGCGAGCGAAGTGCCGGGAACCGTGATGTAGGGTTTGGCCGTAGGTGGGTAAACCGACGTCGAGCCCACGGCGTTGCTGAGCGTGGCGCTCGGGCTGAGTCCATCCAGCACCAGGAAGAACGGTCCGGCGAGGGCACCGGCGGTCTTGTTGGTGAGGGTGACCTGCTGGGAATAGAGACCCGTGCGGCGATCACGAACAAAGCCACCGAGTTTCACTGCGACGTTGTTGAGCGGGGCGATTTCCTGAACGGTGAACAACTGTCCGCCTTCGGCCTGTGCAGCCGTGATTCCGGTCGTGTAGTGGGCTTGGTCCGCGCTGATGTACCAGGCTTCCCTCGGATTGCCCTTGAACTTGGAGCTGCCACGCATGATCGAAGTGATGTCGATGATTCCGGAAGCCTCCTCGTCGTTGGTGTATGGGGCGGTGGCGGTCGTGGTGACGCCACCGGTGCGGTCTCCAAAGCGGGATGGGTCGTGCTTCAGAATCTTTTTCAAGGTGCCGGAATTGGTAACACCCGTGTAGGTGGCGGGATCGAAGTCCCACACCTTGCCGTTGTGAGGCGCACCGCCGACATCTTCCTGGAGGATGAGGTGGCCGTTGCTCTCGTTGACGGTCATGTTGTCGAACATGTTGACCTTTTCCCCGGCGACCGTCTGGCCGTCGATGAGGAGGTCGATCGTTCCGCCCAAGGAGGGGTTTGTGATGTCCGTGAAGTTCAAGCGCCACAGGCGCGTCTGACCAATGTTTGGACCCAGTCCATCGGAAACCGCATCGAGGCGATCGGTGGTGACGAAGTAGAATTGGCTCGGATTGGCTGGATTCCAGGCACCGTCTTCAGGACGTGAGAAGGTGGTGGATGCCGTGCGGCTCAGCGTGAATGCAGTGCCGTTGGTGATGTTGGTCGCACGGGTGGTGGAGTTCACGACTTCGACCGGGTTGCTGGTGACATTGACGAAATAGAGCGTGCCATTGTTCAGACCAGCTTTGTCCACTTCGCTGCCGGTGTTGGTCTTGGTGCCGACGTAGACCGCGGCGGAGTTTGACATGATGTTGGTGCCTCCGTCATTGAGGCCGATGACAATCGTTGTGTCCTGCGCGAAGGGGCAGGCGAGTGCGTTTTCCCATGCACCAACGCCGTCAGTGAGCACGCCGCCGACATGATCGGTGGCGAGGTTGAACTTGCCGAGCGTGTAGCTCTTGCCGGCGTCCGGGCCGGTGACGACCGTTCCCTGCTGGTAGCCGGTGGTAGTGCCCTCTTCACCGTGCATGAAGATGCGCTGCTGGGTGCCGCGGTTGGTGGCGGCGTTGTAAAAGGCGGAGACCTTGGGCAGATCAGCCGAGCAGAAACGCCCAAAGGCGAAGGACGTGGCCACCGTGCTGTTGGCTTGCGTCGCAGTGTCCCAGCCATAAATGCCGGTCATCAGATCCGATCCGGATACGACCGCCAGGGTGTTCTTGTTGATGACGTATTTTGAAACGAAGGATCCTTTCGCTCCATGGGCGCGCGTGGCTCCGAGGGTGTTGCCGAGCTCGTGGTTCATCAGCACGGTGAAGGTGCCGTCTCCGTTGTCGAACGCACCGAGACCGTCTGGAATGCCGACCATGCCGTAACCGCTGACGGAGTCGTCCGGATTCGCTCCCGTGTTGTCGACCGTGAAGATCGAAGTGGTCTGATAACCGGGAAGTGTCGGCAGCACGTAGGGTGTCGAGCCGGTGCTCGGACCCTGGATCTGGCCGGAGGCGGTGTTCGCCACGGTGAGCACCGTGATCAGGCCCAGTGAGCGGTTGAATATCGATTTCTTCTTCATGGATGCGGGATGTTTGGTCTCGGTCAGAGTTATGATTGATGATTTATCGATGATCGTTGAGCTGTTGCCCGCAAATCACCTGGCTCACATCCCTCCATGTTGTCATCTCGAATCGCCATGCTCATTGTGTTCCGATTTTGTTTCATCACGGAATGTTACGATTTCGCGACATCAATCGTCTGGAGATAATTCAACCCGAATGCGGTCATCCGCGACATTCTCGCGGGCAGGATTTCTCCTCGGGATCCCTCCTAGTATGGACAGCCCTTCCCTATCCGCAGCCACACTTACCCGACGCACTTGGATCAAAAGGTTCGTGCTCGGATCGGTCGCGACCCTGTCCGGCCCCCAGTGGTTGGGCTCCATTCTCGCAGAAGTGACGTCAACCGGCCCGGGACCTGCGGTCATCCGATTGAAGGTGTCGGACATCAACGTGATGATTGCCGACGAATTCGGAATTCCCACTCCCACAGCGGTGTTGGCAGCTCCTGGAGGTTCGGTCCAATATGGTTTCAATACCGGGTTGCCCCCTTTCACCTTGAATCGAATTGCCGTGGATCGCTTCGTGGCACTCGACTCCGTTTGCACCCACAATGGCTGTGCAGTCGGGCGTTACAAAGCGCATGTCGTGGGTGAGGATGACAGCGTGAGCCCTCCAGTGCCGATTCTGGCGAATCTGATGAGATGCCCCTGTCACGGCTCGCGCTACGACATTGAAGGCAGGGTCTTCCGCGACTCCCAGGGCGCCTCAACCGAACCGGCCAAGAGCGATCTCGCCCGCTTTGAAACGAGCTACGATGCCGCCACGGATGTCGTCAGCGTCACGATTCCGGGTCTTGCGCTGCACATACGCTCCATCAGCGTCCAGCGAAGGGGACCTGGAGAATCCATCCGTTTGAAGCTTGTGATCCCCGTGACCGCCTATTCGAGCTACGACATCAGCCACATGGCCGGTCTTTCCGGCCCAATGACCCGGATCCCATTCGCCATCACTCCTTCAGGCCCGGCCAGCCAAACCATCCTGTCATCGACCAGTGACGGAGATGTCACAATTTATGTTGATGCCAACGGATCCACCGGATTCTTCGTTGTTGGCCTGATGCTGGAAGATATGCCTGAGTGATTGTGGGACAAAATCGTGACACGGTGAAGATGGACTCTTTCGTTGACAGCCGCCTTGTTCGGCCAGCCCCTTGTTAAATCAATGATATACGATCGCCTCCGCCATCACCATCAGGCAGTACTGGTCATGCTCGCCTCTGTCGCGGGTTGCCTGCACGCGGAAGTTCCAGAATCCGAAGGGCAGATGTCCGTCAACCGATTCGCGGAAACCATCCTGGTGGCGAACCGCGTCGAGTACAAGCCCACCGCTTTTGTTGATGAACGCATGATCAACCCTTGGGGCATTGCCCTGCGTCCACCGGGAAAGGGTGGCCACATCTGGGTCAGCAACGCGGGGAATTCCTCGACCTCGCTCTTCATCGGAGATGCGAACGGCCAGCCGCTTCATCAGGACGGCCTGAAGATCCTGCCCATGGATGGCCCGCTCCTCTCCTACGAGGATGGCCTCAGCAATGTCACCGGGCAGGTTTACAATGCCGCCAGTGATGTCCCCGGACAACCGATCGAATTCCCGGTCAAAGGCCCTTCCAGCGATCTCACGACTGGAAAGCCCGTCGCGCTGGGCGAGCGTTCAGGGGCAGCCAAGTTCGTCTTCGTGACCACGGACGGCACCATCAATGCATGGCGCTCCGGAACATCGGAAAGCATGGACAGCGCGATCATCGTCAAGGATTTCTCCGACAAGGGGAAGGATCAGACTCCGATGAAACGACTTGCCGCCTTCACCGGTGTGGCCATGACCACTGACGCGTTTACGACGGATGCCGAGGGCAGGGCGGTCGCCGACAACCGCCTCTACGTGACGGATTTCAACAATGGGCGCATCCAGGTCTTCAACAACCGATGGGAGGAAATCACGGAAAAGGTCCCATTCGCCCACCCCTCGGGTCTTCCAGAAGGCTACAGCCCCTACAACATCCAGTGGCTTGGTGACAGGCTTTGCGTGGCTTACGCCATGATCAACCATGATGCCGATGAGCCTGCGGAGGATCTGCCGGGAGAAGGTCACGGCCATCTTGCATTTTTCGATCGCAACGGCCGCCTGCTTGGAGAAATGGCCGACCAAGGCAAACTCAATTCGCCTTGGGGCGTTGTCATTGCCCCGAAAGGCTTTGGTGCCTTCGGCGGCGACCTGCTGGTGGCGAATTTCGGGGATGGCACCATTGCAGCCTTCAACCCGAGCACCGGAGCATTTCATGATTATCTCCGGAACCGCAGCGGCGAGCCCCTCGTTTTGGACGGCATCTGGGGTCTGAGCTTCGGCAATGGAGTCAGTCTCGGCGACGCCATGTCGCTCTACTACACTGCAGGGCCCAATCAGGAGCAGGATGGTGTCTTTGGGCGGATAAACTTCGCGAGGTAGTCGACGAATTCGGAGCTCAAATGACGTCCAGCAGCAACAAGCGGATGGTCGCATCGGCCTTGGCTGTCCTTGCGACGGGCCTAGGCTGTTTGGCATGGACCTTCTCCCAATCGCGATCGGCACCGGGGACCGGGATTGAAAACGGGCAATCCACCTCTCCGCAACAGCGGCTCAACCCGACAAGGACCAGGACCGCAGTGGAATCCCTGCCCGAAAAAATCAACCACTGCATTTCAACCGGTGATGCTGTCGAAATGCAGATCATTGTGAGCAGGTGGTTTGAGGATGATCCGGTGGCGGTCCGGGATTGGCTGGAAACGCAGAAATCGCTGAAGCCCCTTCAACCCGCACTCATCCAGATCGCCAAGGATGTCTCTGCCGCAGGGCACCCGGCCGATGCATTGAAATGGGCTGAACTCATGGAAAGCGGTTCAGATCGCGACCAAACCCTTCTTGAGATCTACGCCAGCGGAAGACGCTACGGGTCGTTGCCGGAAGACGTCATCCGGAGCGCTCCATTCCCACCTGAGAAAATCGATGCCCTGCTGAGCGGTGCGGTGGACGACTGACCGCGGTTTTGGGAAATCAAGGATCATCATTTCGCCAAGTTGGGCGGATTTCTCGAATTTTGGCACCATGCCAGGCCAAAAATCTCCACAATTGGCTCAATTCAGCCAATTTTCAGATTGTTATTCCACGAGATCGGGCCATGTTTCCGCTCGAAACATCAATTTATGGCTACGGTAAAAATGGACGGCGCACAAGCCCTCATCAAGACACTCGACGATCTCGGCATCGAGTACATTTTCGGCTACTCCGGCGGAGCGGCCATCCCCATCTTCGATGCCCTTGAAACGGTCAAGACGAAGATGAAGTTCATCCTCGTCCGCCATGAGCAGGGAGCCGTCCACATGGCCGATGGTTATGCCCGTGCCACAGGTCGCCCTGCCGCCGTGCTCGTGACCTCGGGTCCAGGAGCCGGCAACACTGTCACCGGCCTGATGACCGCGATGATGGACTCCGTGCCGATGCTGGTGATCTCTGGCCAGACGGTGACCTGGATGCTTGGCAAGGACGCCTTCCAGGAAGCTGACATCTTCGGCATCACGATTCCGGTGGTGAAGCACAACTACCTCGTGAAGGACACCAACTCCCTTCCCCGGATCGCCCGCGAGGCCTACCACATCGCCACCACCGGTCGTCCCGGCCCGGTGCTGATCGACGTGCCGAAGGACATTTCCCAAGGCCCCTTCAGCGGCGACATGAACCCGACGATCAACCTTCCCGGCTATGATCCGAGCGGTGATTTCAACATCGACCACGCCGCCATCAAGGAAGCCGCTGCTCTGATCATGAAGGCCAAGCGTCCGGTGATCCTCGCCGGTCAAGGCTGCATGATCGCCCGCGCCGACAAGGAACTGATGTATCTGGCGGAAACGCTGAACTGCCCCGTCACCTCGACTCTTCTCGGCAAGGGTGTGTTCCCTGAAACCCACCGTCTTTCCCTCGGCATGCTCGGCATGCACGGCACCGCCTACGCCAACAAGGCGATGATCGAGTGCGACCTGCTCATCAACGTCGGCTCGCGTTTCGACGACCGCATCATCGGCAAGCCCGACAAGTTCTGCAAGGACGCCAAGATCATCCACATCGACATCGATCCCGCCGAGGCCGGCAAGATGATCAAGCCGGACGTCATGATCGTGGGCGACGCCAAGGCGGCACTCGCCGAGATCAATGAAAAGATCGGACCGCTCGAAACCACCGAGTGGAATGCCAAGCTTGATGGCTACCGGAAAAAGTTCCCGCTCGGCTACAAGAAGCAGGGCGGTCTCCGCATGCAGCAGGTGATCGACGAACTCTACAACCTCACCGAAGGCAAGGCCATCGTCTCCACCGACGTGGGCCAGCACCAGATGTGGGCGGCGCAGTTCTACAAGAACCACGAGTCCTACCACTGGCTCTCCTCCGGTGGTGCCGGCACCATGGGCTTCGGCTTCCCGGCCGCCATCGGCGCGCAGCTTGCCTGTCCGAACAAGACCGTCATTTCGATCTCAGGCGACGGTGGCTTCCAGATGACCCTGTTCGAACTCGCCACCGCGCAGATCCACAAGTTGCCGATCAAGATCGTGGTGCTGAACAACCACTACCTCGGCATGGTCCGCCAGTGGCAGGAACTCTTCTACGAGGACCGCACCTCCGGCGTGGACCTCATTGGAAATCCCGACTTCTGCAAGCTCGCCGGGGCCTACGGCATCCCCTCCGTGCACATCAAGCGCCCGGCCGATGTCACCCGCATGCTCAAGAAGGCCATGGCCTACAAGGACGGCCCGATCCTCATCCACGCCGAGTGTGTGAAGACCGACAACGTCTTCCCGATGATCCCCGCCGGGGCCGCCCTCGAGGACATGATCACCGAAGCGCCGAAGACCAGGATGGCCAAGCCCGTCGGGTCCACGTGAAATCAAGAATGTGCCGGGTGATCGGTGAGCAGTGATCAGTGCCAGACTGATTTCCTTTCTCTCCGATCACCGATCACTGATCACTGATCACCTTCCACACCTTTTCATCGTAATGTCTCAGACCATCATCACCACCGACACCCCGGTCCCGGCTCCAGTCGTGCCGCGCGGCCCGACGCATACGCTCTCGATCCTTGTCAACAACGAGCCGGGCGTTCTGATGCGCATCTGTCAGGTCTTCTCGCGCCGCGGCTTCAACATCGACTCGCTCGTCGTCTCCGAAGGCCGGAACAAGAACTTCTCCCGCATGACCATCGGCATCTCCGGCGACCCCAAGGGCCTGGAGCAGATCATCATGCAGGTGAACAAGCTCATCGACGTCATCCACTGCTCGGAGCACGACACCGAGGACTCGGTTGTGAAGGAGCTCATCATGGTGAAATTCCTCGCCGATGACACCCAGCGCACCCAGGCCCTTCAGATCATCGAGCACTTCGGTGGAAAAACCGTGGACCTCACGCCCACCTCGATGATCGCCCTCGTTTCCGGCAACTCGACCAAGATCGACGCCGCCATCGCGATGTTCTCGCAGTTTCAGATCATCGAAACCGTCCGCACCGGCAAGGTCGTGATGGCCCGCGGCGAGCAGCCGACCTGATCTGGAGCTGCTTTCGGTCCTGATGCAGCAGAAGGCCAGCCTTCTGCTGCAATCCCGCCATTCAATCCGCGCTCAGATACTTGAAGTCGCGGAAATTCATCGTGCGGATGTTTCCCTCGGGATCATCGTAAAGCACGACGACGTAGTTGCCGACGTCGGCGATCGGGATCGGCTTCATGTCCTTGCCGTTGACCCGGACGGGAGCGTAGCCCTCGGGGTAGTGGATGGTTGCATCGCCGATCATCAGTCTCTTGACGAAGACTTTCTCCCACTTTCCTGACGGATCCCGGAGCTCGGCCATGACCTCGGGTTGGCCGGAGACGGAGATGAAGGAGGCGCTGCGACCGCTTTCGGTCTGCTTCTGCTTGAGGCGGAGAATGCGGATCGCGAAATGGGCGGGCTCCTGATCGGTCGCGGGGACCTTTTCCGCGAAGGGGATCAGGGTGACGGTCTGGTCCTTTTCAACGCTGACCTTGCTGGTGCCCTCCTTCACGCCTTCTCGGAGGATCGTCACGGTATGGCTTCCGGGTGCCAATCCGATGCCGCCGGTGACGACGCCGAACTTGTAGCCGGGCTCATAGACATCCTTGCCATCGACCATGACCTTCACGTTTCCGGTTCCCGGTGCAACGGTGTTGGCGATGCGGATGAAGCAGGTCGGCGGCGGGCCTTCCTTCTCTTCTTGGGCGGAGGCTGTTGGGAGGCAGAGAACCAGACTGGCCACGATCAGACGGGCCGCGCTGCGGAAAAGGCCAGGAGTGAGGTTAGAAGTCGTTTTCATTGAGAATGGTGACTTTGAATTTGGTGGCATCGATTGATCCGTCATTGTTGCGAACGCCGGGATCGGCGAAGACCGTGAAGGATTTCCGGACCTCGGCGAGGATTTCCGGCGAAGTGTTCGTGACGGCGGTCGGGGCGATGGCCTGGCCGACGACCCACACGCGGAAGTTGCGGGAACGGACCGTGGCGGCCTCGTAGACGCGACCGAAGACCTCCTCGGCGGCGGAGTCGGTCCACTGGACCTTGTTCTTGTCCGGGTAGCGGTCGGCACTTCCGAAGACCGGCTTGCCATCGGCCGCGTTGAGGCTGGCGAGTTCGGAAGGCGAGGTGTAGGGCCTGCCGAGAATGATGGCGTCCGCGAGAAGGTCGGCCTCCCTCGAGTTGGTCGGGGCGGAAACGGTGGACAGCGGTTGGATGGCTGGAGCCATGCGCCCGTCAAAGGAATCGGAGCTCCGCTTTGACAACTTGGGGTCCATCACCAGCAGGCCTGCGGCCATGGCGCGGAGGGACTCGCGGGAGGCGGTGTTGAGATTGATGTGGCCCTCGATTCTGGCCACGGCTCCTTCCCGCAGGGTCTTGTCATTCGAGCGAGACTTTCCTGCATGGAAGAGGTCGAGCAATCGGGCGGCATGGTTGCCGGGCATGAGCTGCGGCACGTGGAGTGAAGGCAAGTCGAACTGGGGATGCTCCGGCCTGCCGATGCGGAGGGTGTTGCCGCCGCCCATGTAGATGCTGGGGGCATTTCCGACCTGCACCGAGGGCCACTGGGCTCCTGCGGCTGGCATAATGCCGGAGGAGGAAATGGGCACACCGTTGTTGCTGAGGATCCTGGAATCCAGACCGGAGGCCGGATCGAAGGTCGGCACCCACATGATCGGATCATAGAGGCGGCCGAGTTCGGTTGCGGTGAAGTAGCGACCGCGATCCGAAAGATAGGTCAACGATTCTCCCGGCTGGGGAACCGAGTTGTTGGCGATGGTGGTGGGGTCGAAGGCCGGGCCGGTGCCGTTGGTTGCCGGACTGGTGTCTCCCTGGCGGGCGGTGCTCCAACCATTGTTCCAACTGGGAACCTCGACATCGTGTCCGCCGTCCGGCCATTCCGAGGGAATCACACGGCCATAGGTCTTCGGCTTGGTGGCGCTGTCGCTGGAGTAGATCGTCTGGAAACGGATGTTGCGGCGGTTGGGGCTGATGTTGTTGGGAAAGGAATTTTCTCCAAGTGGAATGCCGCTGGTTGGGCTGGCAGCCCCGCCGGAAAAAGGAATGTAATGGGCGATGCGAGGATCTCCCATGTTATTGATGAACTCGCCGTAAGGGCCATAGCTGTGGCCAGGAATGCCAGCTTTACCGAAGTATTTCCTGAACGCCGTCAGAAAGGTCAACCCGGTGCTTTCACGGGTGATTGCCGGAATGCGCTCCACTTCCTCATCGTTCCACTTCATGCTCAGTCCGGCAGCCCCAAGGTCCTCGCTCAGGTTGAACTGGCTTCCGATCGAGCCTGACCCGACGTTGATGGTGTATCGCACCGTCGCGAACTTCACGAAACGGTATTCTCCGGGCTTCAGGTTGACGGTTTGCGGGCGGGACCAGAAGCGCCCGTTCTGCTGGGAAAGATCGTGGACCGACTGGCTGGGATCCCTGAGGAGGCCGGGGTCATCGAAGCGGGTTCCTGCCGGGGCCGGCCCGATTGCCGGGAGTTCGAGCCCCACTTCATAGCTCAGCGCAGCCTGACCATTGATCGGCAGGTTGGTGTGGTTCAGCATTTCCGCGAAGAGGATGAACTCATAGTTCATGCGGCGGCTGGTGCCGATCACGGTGTTTCCCAGATAATTGATATCCATGACGATCTCGCTGATCATCGGACTGGCACCCAAGCCGCGATAACTGCCCATTTTCACGATCGGTTTGTTGCCGGGAGCCGCGTAGCCGATGGCGCTGGCGGCGAGGGTCTTGAGGTAATCCTCCCGCAAGCCGCCTTTTCGATCCTTGAAGGTCGGCAGGGAGGTCTCGATCCAGGAGGCCATTTCGTTGACCGCCGCGTCCGGATTTTTGGCGATCAGGGCATTGAGGTTCAGCTTCGGCTTGCCGATCGCAGTGGAGGCGATGCCATGGGCGAAGGGGACCAAGGGCTGTTCATCGTAGGGTTGAACCGAGGCAGTGAGGTTTTCCTCGATCGCACGGGACTTGGTATCGACGAGTCGCCCCGTGGCGTCGCGAGTCAGCGGAGGACGGACGCCAGCCACGGCGAGGGTGGAGTCGGGAGAAATGAGGGCTTTCCGGGAGTCGATGATGGTCTTGTCGAGCGCGCTGGTGTCCTTGGCGGTGGAGGCAGGGTCGAGGGCAAAGAGAGCCACTTGGTTCAATCCGGGAGCCTTGTCCCTGCCAGTGGCGGCATCCGGATCGGCGGGCAGCGGATTCAGGCCTGGAGCAGGAAATCTCGCGTAGGTCGAGACATCCCCGGCGGTCCAGCCGAAGCGCTTGTGGGAACCGCCGCTGTCTTCTGTGTTTCCTGCGGTTCCGGCATCGACGCGGCTCTGAAGGTCCTCGACCCAGAAAGCATATCGACCGATGAGCTGGCCCTTCTTGTCCTTGACCTGAACCCAGGAAAGCCGGGCCTTGTCGAGGTAGGGGAGGGTGGTCACGTCGACCGACGCGCCGCCGGTGGTGGGGACCAGAGTTTCCACGGCTGGGGCGGCGAGCCGCGCATTGTCAGCAGGTGCGGAAGCGTTGCTGAACAGCGGGAGGTAGCGGAAGGAAAGCCCGCCGGAAGCGGATTTCCCACGGGCGAGAAAGAGGTTCGGGGCCGGGGTCCTTCCTGTTTCGATGGGGGCCTTGAGCGCCGATTGCACGACCAGGAAATCATCATTGGCCGTCTCCGTCCGCAGCACCGAGATCACGTCCTGAAGGCCGGCCCGGGCCGTGAGTTCCGCGCGTTCGCGGTCGAGGTAGGAGCGTGCGGTCTTGCGCTCGATGCCCACGAGCAACAGCAGGCCGATGGCCAGGATCAGCAGGGCCGAAGCGATCACGAGGACCACCGGCAGCGTGAAGCCCGCTCGGGCGGCGGAGCGGTATCGGTTAGCGGACTTCATCATTTCCAAATCGTATCAGGCTCGAGAAGGTTTCAAGACCCTTGTTCCTGGCGGCGTCCTCAGGCTTTCCGAGCAGTTTGGAGGCCACTCCCTGGCCGTCCCAGTCGCTGCTGTTTGAAAACTTCGAGGAAAGGTCGCGTCGCGCCACCACCAGCTTGAGTTCGACCGCCTGAGGTGAGAGTCCCGAACTTTTCACCCAGTTCTGCCAGTTTCCCGATGCATCGCGGGTCTTGGGTCGGGCTTCGAAGGAGACCACGCCGAAGGCAATCGGCTCATCGACACTGCGCTGGGCGAAAAGCGGGGTGATGCTGCCGGCCTTGAGCGCATCGAAGGTGTCCGAGCTTTCGCGGAAGCCGCGCATCAGGCAGCGGACGGTGCGTCCTCCGGTGACGAGATCCTTGACGTAGTAATGGATCGCGCAGACATCCCCGATGCGGCCGGCGGTCGATTGGGCGTCGGCGGGCTGAAGCGCGAGGAATCCGATCCGATCTTTCGCCCAACCGGTGCCATTGACCTCGAAAATCTGATCCGCCTGGTAACGAGCGTTCGAAAAATCCGCCGCGATCTGGCTGAGCACTGCCCTCGCCTCACGCTCGGCGGAAACCCCGCCACCGACGCGGTCGTAGCCTTCTCCCGTGCGGCCCAGCACGCCCACGGCCAGCAGGAGCACGATGGTGCCGATCGCCATCGAGGCAAGCAGCTCGATCAGCGTGAACCCGGAAGTCCGTTGGCTGGAGCGGCTCATGGCGTCTTGGTGAAAAAATCCAGTTTCGTGCGTTTCTTGGCGGGAACGGCCGCAGGATATTCGAGGCCGACCCGGATCGAGCGCATCGGGACCGAGCCTGCCTTGGCGGGCAGCACTTCGCCCTCGATCACCGCGATGTAGCGCACGTCCTGATCCGCGATCCGCTTGACGCCGGAGTCATAGGCGGCCTTGTCCACCGCCCCGAGGGAGTTCCCTCCCGCGCCGAAGGCGATGCCGTAAACCTGTCCGGCGGCGGGAAAGGCCGTGCCGAGTGGAGTCGTGGGAAGCAGCACGCTTTTGCCATCCGCCGCTGCCTTCAGCTCGTCGAGGCAGGCCGGCACGATCCAGCCGCAACGGGTTTCCGCTGCGGCGGAGGTGCCACTGTTGCCGGACTCCACCAAGGCCCCGAGGACCAGGGGAATGGCCAAGGCGAGGATGCCGACCGAGACGACCGCCTCGATCAGGGAAAAGCCGCGCTGCGCTGGGATGGGTTGCTTGTGGGTCATCAGTCGATCCTCCATGGCCGCGCGACGACGCGACCGATTTGAAGCCTGTTTTCGGAAACCCCCTTCGACTCGCCACGCAGGTCGGGCATCGCCTTTCCGCTGCGGTAGCCGCCTTCCGCGATGCGCATGACCAGTGGGTCGGAGCCCGTCGGCCATTGGAGTCCTCCACGGGGGGTGAAAGCGATGGCGTGCACAACGATTTGCTGCTGCTTGCCGGCCGACGTGTAGCGGATGGTCAATTCGGGAAGGTCGTAGGGATTGCGGATGCCCTGAAAATTGCCACCGTAGGGAATCGCGCCCGTGGGCAGGGATTGCCAGCGCTGGAGCAAGGTCGCGTCCACCGTCGTGGCGGAACCCGGCCAGCTGGTGACCTGGAAAAGACCGAGACGGCAGCGATCATCGGTGGTGGGCAGGTCGCCAGGCTCGGCCAGGGCCAGGATCACCGTGGAGCGGGAGGTGATGGCCTTGGAGCGGGCCTGCTCGATCGACGCCGTCAGTGCATCGGTGGCGGTTTTCCGTGCCTGGGAGGAAGTCCCGCCGAGAATCTTGATGCCAACGGCCAGCAGGATCGTGATCACGGCCATCACCGCCAACAGTTCGATCAACGAAAAGGCGGCCTTTCCGGAAGGCGGGGGGGATGTCGAAATTCGGGTCACAGCGCGTCGATCCGGGGAAAATGAGTGCAGGGGCCGTGCCAACACCTAGTAAACACACGCGAGATTCGTGTTGCAAGCGACCGACCGCAAACGGGCCCGAGTGACGATCTCGTCATGAAGTCCCCTTGGTCAATCCGCAATCCGCCCCCAGGATCAGGCAGATTCGACATGAAATGGTTCCTTCTCGATGGCATGGGTCCGTTCTTTCGTGGCTACGAAACGCGTCGAATCAACTGGTCAAAAATTCCGTTCAACCGTTTAACCCTGAGCGGTCCCGAGCGCCGTGCCAACTGGAATCTTGTCGCCGAGGATCTGCGCCGTCTCGCCGCTGAGGCGGTCGCGGCCGGATTCAACGCCCTGTCGATGGATGACCTGGCCCACCTGGCCCCCCATCCCGCCCACGCAGCCGATGTCGCCGCTGGAATCACGGTTTTTCGGGAGGAGTTCACCACCCTCTTCGACCTCCTGAAACACGAGTTCGGCCTCGGGATTTTCCTGACCTCGGACGTCCTGCCCACCACCCCCGGAGTGCTGGCGGCGATCGGTGAATCTCCCACCGCCCTCACCGACTACTATCGCGGCCTGATCCGGGGCGTGCTCGATGATTTCCCCCAGCTCTCCGGGCTCATCCTCCGCATCGGGGAAAGCGATGGGCTCGACGTCACCGACCCGATCCGCACTCATCTTCACCTGAAAACGCCGGGCGATGCCAACCGGCTCATCCGGCAACTGCTGCCGGAGTTCGAGCAACGCGACCGCACGCTGATCCTCCGCACCTGGACCGTCGGGGCCCATCCGATCGGCGACCTGATCTGGCACCGGAAAACCCTCGCCCGCACGCTCGGAGGGATCGACTCACCGAACTTCATTGTCTCGATGAAACACGGCGAGAGCGACTTTTTCCGCTACCTCCCGGTCAATCCGGCCTTCTTTTCGGTCAAGCAGCCCAAGCTCCTCGAGCTCCAGGCCCGTCGCGAATACGAGGGCGCGGGCGAGTACCCTTCGTTCACCGGCTGGGACTGCGAACGCATGGCCCGTGAACTGGAAAAGGCGGAAAACGTCGTCGGACTTTCCATCTGGTGCCAGACCGGTGGCTGGCATCGATTTCAGCGTCGGGCCTTTCTGGAACCCGACCAACGCGATGTCTGGATCCGCTTCAACACGCTGGCCGCCCTGCGGATTTTCAAGGACCACCACTCTGTCGAGCAAGCCATCACCGGCATCGTCGGAGACGCCCGATCCGCAGCGACCCTGGAGTTGCTGCGGCATGCCGACACGCTCATTCGCGAGCTCCTGTATGTCGGGGATTTCGCCAAGCAGAAGCTATTCTTCCGCCGCGTCCGCATCCCGCCGCTGCTGCATGTTTACTGGGACAGCCTGTTCATCAACCACGCCGTGCGCGCGGCCTTGAGGCACTTCGTCGAGGATCGCGGGCAGGCCCTGCGTTCCGGTGAAGCCGCCTTCGCCCTGTTTCCGAGGATGCTGGAACTGGCGGAAACGGCGCGGCTCCCGGTCGAGGACATCGAGCACATGCGCGATCTCTTCCACCTCATCCTGCTGGCCCGCCGCTTCTACTTTTCAGACGAGGAAAGCACGATCCAACAGGACATCCTCGTCGCCAAGAAGGCCTACAAGGCCCGCTGGCCGAAGAGCCGCCGCTATCGCATCAAGACGGATTTCAGCGACTTCCACGTCAAGCGCCGCACCCTGAAATGGACCACCGCCCTGCTGCTCCGGAACAAGCGTGGCTACCGGTTTGTCGATCATCTCTTCACGCTGAATCTGCTCGGCATCGCCTTCCGGTTCTTCCAAAGGCGCTTCCCGAAAAAGATCCCCAAGATCCTGCGGAAGTCGGCGATGGGAGTGGAGTCGTTGTTCAGGTGAAATCCTTCTCAAGTGAAGCAAGTCGCCTGGACCTTTCCAGGCTGCTGAAAACAAGTAGATTGAGGGCGATTCCGGCCTCTGAGATGCCGCCGGGCGCGGGCACCGATCACTCCGAGTTTTCCGCTCAGATCGACGTTCCCATCGTGCTGATGATTTTGATCATCGGCAGCAGGGCGACAGCAATCAGCCCGCCGCCGGTCAGACCAAGCAGCATGCCGG
>JAIYDT010000301.1 GCA_027487355.1 Verrucomicrobiaceae bacterium | reverse complement strand
GTCCTGTCCATGAACGCCGGATCGGAACCCGACATCAAACGCTTTCCGGATCGTCAGGGGCCGTTTCGCCACTCCTTGGTGGTTCAGGGATGGCTGTTCGGTGATTGGATTCCGTTCGCCCTCATTTCATCAGCCTCTTCGCCGTGAACCAGAGCAGGGCGGGGACGATGAAGCTGAGTGCGATCGCCAAACCGGGAGTGTCGTGGCCGCTGGCTCCGATCCAGGCGAAGGTGAAGCCCAGCGGAACGCAACCGCAGACGAGCGAGACGCAGAATCGGCCGAAGGGCATGCGCACCAGCCCGGCGGTGACGGCCACTGCTTCCGGGAGGATCGGCAGGGAACGGGACAGCGCGACCATCCAGCCGCCGCCCTTCGTGAAAAGAGCTCGACCCTTCTCAAAGTCCGCGTCGCCGAGGAAACGTCGCGCCGTCTCTTCGTTGAGGATCCGACCGAGCCCGTAGCCTGCAAGGCCTGCTCCGAGCGTACCGGCGGTGGCGAAGAGTCCGCCCAGCAGGGGGCCGTAGGCGTAACCGAGGGCCGACATCACCACTGTTCCTGGCACTGGCATCAGGATATCCGCAATCAACAGGCCCACGCCGCCGAGTCCGCCCCAGAGCGGTTGCGACTGCATCCACGCCACCGTGCCGTCGAAGCCGAATTTCGAGTCAAAGCCTCCCCCCCAGAGGCCCCAGGTGAGGAGCGTCAGGACGGCGAAGGCGATGAAAAACCAGAGGACCCGCACAGGCGAATGATGGCCTTCCATTTGACGGCGGCAAGTTCCGGTGCGCGGAATGGGACATGGATCAATCCGTGAGCCTCATCACCGCCAGCGGCGAGTCGAAGCTGGATCGCGTCGCGGTGGAGGAACCGCTGCAGATCACCATCGACGGCCACCCGGTCGCGGTACTGATGCGCACGCCGGGCGAGGACGAGGTGCTGGTGACTGGGTTCCTGAAAACCGAGGGCATCATTCGGTCGAAAGCGGAGATCCGAAAGCTCGCGATCGAAGCCAACCACGCGCTGGTCTTTCTAACAGACGAGGTCGGGTGGGATGTCACCCGCCTTTCCCGGAATCTCTTCAGCGCCTCCTCCTGCGGCATTTGCGGAAAGGCCACCATCGACGCGGTGATGGGAGAACAGGTGGTCCTGAAAGACGGGCCGACGTTTGATCGCAGCGTGATACTCGCCGCTCCTGATCGGTTGCGCGAAAAGCAGATCACCTTCAGCTCCACCGGCGGCCTACATGGCTGTGGACTCTTCAGCCGCAGCGGCGAACTGCTTGCGATCCACGAGGATGTGGGCCGGCACAATGCCGTGGACAAGGTCATCGGTCGCGCCTTGTTGGATGAGTTCGATCCAACAGATTCGTTCCTGCTCGTTTCCGGTCGCATCTCCTTCGAGGTCATGCAGAAGGCCCTCGCAGCGGGCATCCCGATGGTCGCGGCGGTGTCCGCGCCTTCGTCGCTGGCGATCGAGTTCGCGAAGCAATCCAACCAAACCCTCGTCGCCTTCCTTCGTCCTCCGGGTTTCAATGTTTACTCAGGTGCGGAACGATTGAATGGAAGCGCTTTGCCTTGATCGCATTTCCGAATACCATCCATCCCCATGCCATCCCCCACCGGAACCGTGAAACGCGAGATCGGCGATCTGGGCCTCGCCTTCGGAGTGCTGCGCGAGCCCTTCGCTTGGGGAGTCATGCTGTTAGGGCTCTTGGGATCGGTCTTGATCTTCTCGGGATTTGCCTGGCTGGCCTGGTGGCTCATCGGAAAGCTGGACTGGCTGCACCACGGTTGGCTGGCGAAAACCCGTTTGGACGAATGGATGCTCGGTGGAGTGGGATCGATCCTCGTGCTGGTGATCGGCTGGTTCACCTTTCCGCTCCTCGTGACCGCCGTGGCCGGGGCGTTCCTGGAGCCTTTGGCGGATCGAATCGAGCGTCGCCACTACCCGTCCGCTCCGGTGCCGCGAAAGGTTCCCATCCGCGAGCAGATCCAGTCGTCCTTGCGGGTGTTGCTGCGTGGCCTCGGCTGGAACCTGCTGGCCCTGCCCTTCTATTTCATCCCGGTGCTGAACGTGGTGGTCTATGCCGCGCTCAACTCCTTCCTGCTCTCGCGCGAGTATTTCCAGGTGGTGGCCGTGCGCCATGTCCCGCTCTCGGAAGCGAAGGATCTCTATCGCACCCATCGCAATGAAATGCTGCGCGGTGGACTCACCCTGGCCCTGCTGTTCGTCATTCCGGTCGTGAACCTCTTCGCCCCACTCCTCGCCACCGCGTGGATGGTCCACAGAGTCTGGCGGCGGGAAAGCTCGCCTCTGCGGGCGAGGTTGGTTTCTGGGGAAGCATCCTTGGCTGCGGTCTGACGCGCCGTGATCGATGTCGTCCAGCGCGCGAATCCGTATCTTCCGCTTGTCCGACCTGCAGCAGATCAGAGCCAGGGATCAACCCTTTACCTCTCCGGAAAACCAGCTACCATCCAACCATGAGAACGTTGGAAACTGACATCGAAATCGGAGTCGATGGCAGCGTCAGGCTGCTATCGCCGCTGCCGACTTGGCTGAGGCCGGGCCGAGCCCATGTCTTGATGACCGTGGAATCAATGGATGAGAAACCGAAGCGCCAGAAACTTACTGCCACGCCAGAGATGATCGCCCGGCGCAAGGTCGCGATGGAGGAAATCCGCAAGCTCGATCCTTATCGCGAAATCAACGATCCAGTGACATGGCAACGTGAAATGCGGGAGGATCGTCCGTTGCCTGGACGAGATTAAAGTCATGCTCCTCGACACCAACATCATCATCTACGCGTGCAAGCCGGGCGGAGAGTGGCTTGCTTCCTGGACCGAGCATCCGGAAGCCTCGATCGCGAGTGTAACGCGGATCGAAGCACTCGGTTTCACGAGGATTTCACCTGAAGAAGAGCAAGCGATCCACAACTTCACCAACTCCAGTCCCGTTTATCCACTGGACGAGGGAGTGATCGAGCAGGCGATCAAACTTCGACAGCAGAAGAAAATGAAGCTCGGCGACGCGATCATCGCCGCGACTGCCTTGGAATACGACATCCCGTTGGTCACCCGCAACGAAGAGGACTTCAAACAGATTGTCGGGCTTGATTTGAGGAACCCGTTTGCGGTCCAACCGTAAACGCGCTTCACGAGCATCGGCAGATTCTGGTATGACCGTGGTGAGCGGCGTGGCAGCCTCCGATCTACCCGGCAATGCACCAGAATCATTTCTCAATTCGCCGCATGAGGGCGAAGAGCCCGAATCCGCCCGCTATCATCCAGCCATAGCCGATGACGTGGAACAGCATGAGGGTCTTGAGATCGGTTTTAAAGAGGAACGCGTAGGGATTTGGGCCGGGTGAATGCCG
>JAIYDT010000159.1 GCA_027487355.1 Verrucomicrobiaceae bacterium | reverse complement strand
TTGCTGGATGAATTCCTGGTCGCCCGCGCTGAGTCGGGTGATCGCCAGCTCGATCGGCTTTTGCTTGATCAACAGGCGGACCTTTCCATCCCGGACCACGGTCGGATGCGCCGGCGGTGCCGGGTTGGCGGGCGGAGCGGCTCCGGCTTCAGCCTCGACGGCGAGGTCCTCGAAGGCGATGAGCTTGCCTTCCACCAGCTTGCCGTCGGCACTCATCCATTGGCGCGACACCGAGAGGACAATGTGGGTGACGTAGCGGGCTTTCTTGGGCTCAATCCCGCCGGGTGGAATCACCTGGATGCCGCTCGAGGACGCATCGCCGATGTCCCGAGTTTCGAACTTGGTGGGATGGGCCGGGACGACCTGGCCCATCGATGGGAGCGCGAACAGCAGGGTCGCCAGAACACAGGTCGCGTGGAATCTCATGGATTGACTGATAGCCCGGATTCCGTCGCAGGCCAAGCCATCAAAAGAAAAACGATCGCAGGGTTTCCCGGCCAGTCGCTCTTCGAAATGCCCTTGTTGATGGACTCGATGAGGAGAGAATGTGAATCCGCGAGGATCGACCCCTTCAGACGACCCCTTCAGATGTTGCCGCCTCCCCCGACGCCAGCATGCTGGCAAGGGTTTCGGAGGCTCAAACACTTGAAATTCGGGACTGACCCCCAACTATGCATTCGGGACTGACCCCCAACTATGCAATGCATCCCCACCAAGTGAACGCGGGCGGCATCTCACCTCCGGTTACTTTCCATGTCCCTGCACACTGATTTCATGAAACCAATCCCTCTCCTCATCCTCGTTCTAGCAAGCCTGCTCGGCCGACTTCCAGCCGCAGAGCCCATCGCGGCCTTTGCGCCGAGCGCACGCATTCTTTTCCAAGGCGACTCCATCACCGATGGAAATCGCGGGCGCAGTGCCGACCCGAACCACATTCTCGGCCACGGCTACGCATTCATCATCGCGGCAAAGTACGGCGCGGCATTTGCTGCGATGAATCTCGATTTCATGAATCGTGGAACGTCGGGCAACACCGTGCGTGACCTCAAGAAGCGTTGGCAGAAGGACACGCTGGAGTTGAAGCCCGATGTGCTGAGCATCCTCATCGGGGTGAATGACCAGTCTCACGACGTGCCGCTCGATGAATATGAGCGTTCCTATGAGGAACTCATCACTCAGGCGAAGGCCAGAAATCCCAAGCTCCGGCTGGTTCTGTGCGAGCCCTTCACGCTGCCGGTTGGCAAACGAAAGGATGGCTATGACGCCTGGCGCGCTGGCATTCAGGCGCGGCAGGACCTGGTCGCCAAACTGGCCGCCAAATACGACGCGGCACTGGTACGGTTTCAACCGGTCTTCGACGGGGCCTGCAAAGTGGCACCCGCTGAGCATTGGATCTGGGATGGCGTGCATCCTACCTACTCCGGCCATCAACTAATGGCTGACGAATGGGAACGGACGGTCCGCGCGAAATGGCCGACTCCTTAGCTTGCCCGATTGTCACCAATCCTGCCTGCCCTCCCCCGGCCTCTGCTCACGGACGATCCAATCGGAGAGGCGCTGAGCGGAAGACCGCCTGAGTTCTGCACGCAAAGGGACCGACACCGAGCAAAGGGACACCATTGCGCCCAATTCAGGGCGCGGATTCTTCTCATGACGTGACCCGGGGTTACACCCGCGGGCTATTTCATTGTGCCCTGTCAGGGCGGAAGAGGGAGGCTGTTGTATTCTGCGACGCTCGGGGATGGTTGACGCGAAAACGGCCGGGGCATTGCTGCGCCCGGCCGTTTTGAAGAGGAAAGAGCGGGTTGGAAACCCGCGCTCCTTTTAGCCGATGACTTCCGGCCACTCGGTGTGGAACATTTCGCCGCGTGGCTTGTCGGTGCGCTCGTAGGTGTGGGCGCCGAAGAAGTCGCGCTGGGCCTGGAGCAGGTTGGCGGGAAGGACGGCGCTACGATAACTGTCGTAGTAACCGAGCGAGGCACTGAAGGCCGGGACCGGGATGCCGGCAAGGGTGGCCATGGAGATGACCTCACGCCAGTTCTGCTGGAACTCGTTGAGGAGCTTCGTGAAGAACGGGGCGAGCATCAGGTTGCTCAGGCCGGGATCGGCGCGGTAGGCGTCGGTGATGTCGTTGAGGAAGCGGGCGCGGATGATGCAGCCGCCGCGCCAGATGGCGGCGATCTTGCCGAGGTCGAGGCCCCAGTTCTTTTCCTTGCCCATGGCGGCGATGAGGTCGAGGCCCTGGGCGTAGGAGATGATCTTGGAGGCGAAGAGGGCGTCGTGGACCTTTTTCACGAGTGCGGCCTTTTCACCGCTGATCTCGGCCTTCGGGCCGTGGAGGAACTCGCTGGCAGCGACGCGCTTGTCCTTGAAGGAGGACAGAATGCGGGCTTCGACGGCGGCGTTGATGGTGGAGATGACGACGGCGTTTTCGACGGCGTTGATCAGCGTCCACTTGCCGGTGCCCTTCTGGCCGGCGGTGTCGAGGATGAGGTCGACGAGTGGCTTGCCGGTTTCCGGATCGATCTGTTCGAAGATCTTCGAGGTGATCTGGATGAGGTAGCTTTCGAGGTCGCCCGCGTTCCAGTCGGTGAAGACGGTGGCAAGCTCGGCCGGGGTGAAACCGGCGGCCTTGAAGATGTTGTAGGCTTCGCAGATGAGCTGCATGTCGCCGTACTCGATGCCGTTGTGGATCATCTTCACGTAGTGGCCGGCACCGCCGGGGCCGATGTGGATGACGCAGGGCTCGCCATCGACCTTGGCGGAAATGCTTTCGAAGATCGGCTTCATCACGTCCCAGGTGGAGGCCGGGCCGCCGGGCATGATCGATGGGCCCTTGCGGGCACCTTCCTCACCGCCGGAAACGCCGGCACCGATGAAGCGGAATCCGAGATCACCGAGCCACTTGTCGCGGCGTTCGGTGTCGGTGTAGAGCGAGTTGCCGCCGTCGATGATGATGTCGCCCTTGTCGAGGAGCGGGAGGAGGGACTCGATGACCGCGTCGACCGGACCGCCGGCCTTGACCATGATCATGATCTTTCGCGGCGAAGCGAGGGACTGCACGAAGTCCTCAAGCGACTTGGCGCCAACGAGTTTCTTGTCCGGGTGCTTGGCCACGAACTCGTCCGTGACGGAGGTGGTGCGGTTGTAAACCGAGACCTGGAAGCCGCGGGATTCCACGTTGAGAACGAGATTCTGACCCATGACGGCCAGCCCAATTAGTCCGAAGTCGCTATTGCTCATGGTGTGATGGCTTGGAAAAGCTGCGTTCGTTTAGGGAAGTCGAACCTGTCACGCAACCCCTTGTTGCCTTCCGTGGATGCATTTCCCACATTGCGGCTGTGAATCTGCCGAATGCGATCACCCTTTCCCGCCTGGTTTTGACCGTGATTTTCGTCGCGGGCACGGGCGCAGGCAGTTTCGTGGGTCACCTGATCGCCTTGATTTCCTTCACCTTGGCGGCGGCGAGCGACTGG
>JAIYDT010000118.1 GCA_027487355.1 Verrucomicrobiaceae bacterium | reverse complement strand
GCCGACATCAGCCTGCTGCTCTACAACGGCGCGGATGGAGCGACTTATGGAAACGCCCATGCTCTGAGCACCTTCACCCAAGGCACGACCAGCGGCGGGCACACGTTCTATTCCAAGCTTATCTCCGGCATTCAGAACGGGAGTCCTGATGGCCTGGCACTTGTGGTCGGCGGCGGCGTCACCCAGACCATTTCTTACGAAGGAAGCTTCGCAGGCACTGCTGGTGCGGCAAGCGGTCAGGTGTTCTTCGACATCGGGGTTTCTCAGCCTGGCACGGATGCGGTGGGGCAGTCCTCTCTCGGGTTGAGCGGCTCGAACACTTCTCCACAGCCGTTCTCGTGGGCGAAATTCAGCAATCTTCCCCACTCACCGGGAGCGATCAATCCGGGCCAAACCATCACCGCGCCCGCGGCTCCCCAGGGCATCGCACTCGACAATCTCAGCGTCACCTTCCTCGCCGACACCGACCAGGACGGACTTCCCGACCTCACCGACCCCGACGACGACGGCGACCTGCAAACCGATGCCGACGAGCTGCTTTTCGGCACCAGTCCACTCGATGCCTCCTCGATCTACCGCCCTTCCTTCGTTGGCACGTCTCCTGGCCAGTCCGCCTTCACCTTCCAGACTCTAACAGGCCGCAGATACACGGTGCAGCGCAGCACCAATCTTTCCCAATGGAACAATATCCTCGTCCAGAGCGGCAACGGATTGCCCGTCTCAGTTCCCGTCACCATGAACCTCTCGAAGGCCTTCTATCGCGTGGTCGTGGCCTACGAGTGATCCCTGAAAAACGGCCAGCCTGTTAGATCGGGCACACCCAGGGTCTCCTGCTCGAAGTCGCCCCGATCTCCCTTCGAGGCAATCCTCTCAAGCTCACCACGCACATCTGTTAGAAGCTCCGACTCCAGAAGTCTCGGCAGCAGCTTCTGGTCATATGGCGTCAGCGGAACCTTTCCGGAGGCGGCCCTCCATCTCATCCGGAAGGCGGAAACCGGCTTCGGACTCGCCTCGCGCAGCTTTTCCAGAATCTGCCAGCCTGCTGGATCGGTGTCGCCGAAATGATGATGCGGCAGGTCCTGCGGAAGCTTTCTCAGAAACTCGCGGAAGGCCGGCGTGGGAAACGAGGTCGTGGCGATCAAGGTGCTTCCATCCTCATTCGCCGCCGCGAACTGACGGAAGGTGGTCTTGCGATTCTCGATGCTCAGCAGGCGCTTTGCCCGCGTCGTCAGGTGGGTGCAGCGCGCGAGATCGGCGGCCGACAGGATCGGATGTTTCAGCCCCTCGAAGTCATGACTCGACCCATCCGGAAAATGCAGGCACACCGAACCACTCAGCTCGACGAACGAATCCCCGGCCACGAGCCCGAGCGACTTCAGCGAAACAGGAGCAACATGCAGCCGTGAAAGCCCCGACTCGAAGGTCCGGGCATGACGTTCAAGGCCCTTCGAATCCAGCCCCACCTCCACACTCGCAGCGCGGATCGGAGTGCCCGTCTCCCAGTCGCGGGCGCTGAGATTCCATAAGACCTCCAGCAGATGCCGAAGGGCCTCAGGCTTCGACCAATGAAAGGGTCGCCACGAACGACCATTTCCAAAACAATCCTCCAGCTTCTGACAAAGCGCCGACCATTCCCCGGGAAAGCGTGCATGAGTTTTCGATGAAAACTCCCCGACCATCAAGAGCGACTCCCGCTGACGTTCCTCCGCGCTTTTGATCCCTAACAGATCGGTCAGCCAGCTCTCCTGATCGAGCGGAACCGACACGCCCTCGATCAGGTAGCGACGATAGCGGTGACGTTTCAGAACCAGTCGCCCCTCTTTCTCAAGCCTCTCCGCCTCACGTGCGGCGGTCGCCTGATCCTCGGCTGTTAGAACGCCGCAGTCCTCCAGCAGTTTGACCCAGCTTCGTGAAAAAGCGCGACTGCTCCCCGCGATCCGCCGGCCCCTGGCTGCCTGCCATTGGCGCTGCAGTTCGAGGAGCCAGGCGGGATGCTTCATGACAGCGCCTCAACGAGCTTGTCGCGATCGACCTTCACCACCCAGTTCTCAATGTTGGTGATCTGCCCGGACTTGTCGTCGTAGCTGCGGTCCACACGGCATTGCACCACGGTTTCCGCATGCTGGATCATCGTCGGCAGACGGTCCTCGGGGAAGGCCATGATCAGCTGCAGGCCGAAGTTTCGCGCCAGCGCGAGACAGGAGTCGATACGGTCACCGGAGAGCTTCGAAAACGCCTCGTCCATGATGACGATGCCAAGGTTCTTCCGCAGCTCCTTCGGGCCGAGGTCATAGACCCGTTGGAAAGCCGCCAGCATCGCCACGAAGAACGGTGCCTGGTTCTCGCCGCCGCTCTGCTTCTTGGCGTTCTTGTTGAGGGAAATCGCGGCACCTTCGCCCTTGCCGGTCGGGGTGGCCTGAATGTCCCAGTGGTGGTAGTAGCGGTAGTCGAGCGCCCGCTGATGACGCGGATCCTCGGCGTTCTCGATCGCCATCATCAGCGCGGCCTTGGCCTTCTCGATCTCCTCCTTCGCGCCTGCGGCGAAAAGTTCCAGACCGGGATTCAGGCCCTTGTCCACCAACGTCCAGATCGCGCTGTGGCTGCGGTCCGCCTTCATGGAAAGCTGGTAGCGCCAGCCACCGATGTCGTGGTCCATCGCGCGGTTCAGCTCGCGCTTGGTGCGCTCCGCTTCGTCGAGCTTTTCCTTCAGCACATCGAGCACCTGATGCTGGAGGCGGTCCTCCCATTCCTTGCGCGCGTCCTCGGCGGCGATGGTGTATTTTTCCAGCTCGTGGGTCTCCAACTCAGTACGACGCGCATCGTACCTCGCATTGTCCTCATCTTCGGGATCAAAGGCCTCGGCAGTCTCAGGGTGAGTCTCGGCCAGTGCGCGACGCTCCAGATCACGCTCGCGCCGCGCCTTGTCGGCTTCGTATTGGCGGATGCGGGCCATTTCGGCCGCAGCCTCCAGCCGCTGCTGCCACTTCGGAAACTGCTCCCGCGCGGCGGAAATCAGTTGCTCGATCTCGGCATCGCGCACGTCCACCAGCGACTCGCGGGTGAGCTGCCGCTGGATCAGCGAGCTGCGCTCTTCCTCCTCCAGGCCGAGAATGCCGTCCGAGAGTTCGCGCTCCTGCTGGGTGAATTTCTCCATGCTGTTCGCCAATCGGCCGATGCGCTCGATGACACCTTGGAAAGTCTTCTCCAGCACCCGCAGTTTCTCGACCGTCTCCTCGCGCTCGGGAGTCGCCAGCAG